>JAJQAW010000129.1 GCA_021203585.1 Rikenellaceae bacterium | reverse complement strand
ACCCTGCAGGTTATCCAGCACCACGATCTGCGCGCCGGCCAACGGTTGGCCGTGTTCATCGAGCACTTTAGCGGTCACTTCAAACCGGGGAGGAGCCTCGGACTGTGCCTGGGCCCGTGCGGTCCCTGCAAAACCAGAGACCAAGAATAACCATAAAATTGCCGTACGCAAGAGTACGGACTTTGTTCCGGGCCGATGGTCCGGATTTCCGCAATAAATGTAAATTTTTTTCATGCATCCGTTTTTAAATAGGATTATCGATAAAAAAGTTCGGGCTGGTATGAATCATCCGGGAGTGGTCTCTGCAAAAGAGCAAAATCCCGGGCAGAAAGCCGTAAAAGAAAGGATATCAATATCGGCAATTGTTTTTTGGGGAAGAAAAAACAAACCGGAAGTTAAATAATGATAAGATTGGGTCCTGTAAAGTTTAAATTTAGACGCCAGGTCATCGATTGTTTTGATGCAGCCGAATGGCTTTTTCCCGGTAAATGGACGGGGTCATACCGACCACCGAACGGAAACTCGTATAGAAAGTATTGATCGAATTGAATCCCAGATCGGAGGAAAGGGCTTTGAGCGGGATGTCGTTTTCGGGATCGGATAAAATCCGGATCGCCTCGTCGATCCGGTGCGTATTGATGTAAGTGGTAAATTTATGACCCGTATGCTGGTTGATGACCTGGGATAGGTAGGTGCGGTTGGTGTGGAACATCTCCGCCAGCCGTTCTTTGGTCAGGTATTTTTCCCGGTAAATTTTATCGACATGCATCAATTTCTCCAATTGCAAGAATAAGTTCCGGCTCTTCTCGTCCGATAGAGAAGAGAGGGAGTATTTGACCGGTTCTTCCGACCCGCCCGCGGTCAGTTCCGCTATCTTTTTCTGTAGCGCGGTTTGTCGGGCCATGGCCCCCCGGTTTTGCTTGACGATCTTCAGATAAAGCTTATTTTTACGGCGGTATTCGACAAACAGAACGGCAGCCGTAAAGAGTAGGCTGGCCAAAATAAAGATTACGGCCTGCAACTGCTTTTTTTTCTGCACCAGGGCCAGCTGTTGCCGCTGCATTTGGTTTTCATGGCTTTCCAGATCATATTTTACCCGCAATTCGGATAAGACCCGCTCCTTATCGGCATTGAAAATGCTGTCCGATTGGTAATGGTACTCTTTATAATAGGATAGGGTGCGGCCGAAATCCTGCCGGTTTTCGTGCACCAGCGATAACAGTCGCAAGGTTTCCTGCCGGTAGATGGCGCTTTTTCGGGAGTTGGATAAAGCTACGCATTCGTGCAGGTAGGGCAAAGCCTCGTCATACCGCTTTTGTTTGATCAGTAATTGGGCATAACTGAGGTTGGCATTGATTACCGCCGAGGGTTGTGCCTGATCGCGGAATTGGAGCGCTTTGTCAAAGTAAAAGGCAGCCTGCTCCTCTTTACCGTCCGCAGAAAGAATATTGCCGAACAGATTGTAAATTTCGCTTTGGTTGAAAAAACCGTTTTGCTCCATGATGAATTCCGCCTCTTTGAGGTAGCGGAGCGCCGTGCCGTAGTCCTGGAGCAGGTAATACATGTAAGCGGTATTGGTGGCGCCGGAATAGATCAGGAAAGGTTCCTGTTTGGTATGGCCCAGTCGGTAGCACTCCAGGGAATATTTGAGTCCAACCGGATCTTTTTTCAGGTAATAAATACCACCCAGATTGACCAGTAATACCGTATATATGTACTCGTTGGAGGAACGCCGGGCAATTTCGATGCCCTTGAAAAAATGGGCGATCGTTCCGTAATAATCCATTTCTACATTGGATGCGTAGAGTCCTAAGCCATTGTAAATGGAGCACAGTGCCTGATCGTCGCGTCGTTCGGCGGCCAATTCCAGGGACTTATCGAGATACATCTTGGCCGAATCCTGTCGATCGAGTATCAACATAGCCTGTCCCATACAAATAGCCGCGTACAATTGGTATTCGGTATTGTTCAAGGCGGCACCCAGCGCATCCAGTTTACAGGCATAAACGATCGTTTGCGGATAATCCAGTTTTCGCAAGAGCGACATGCTCAATTCTTTCAGCGCCTCTCCCTCGTCCGGTGCAACCGTTACCGCCTCTTCGAAGGGTAGGGCACAATGCACTGCCGTACTCGCTCCCCCAAAAAAAGCACTGCGCCGAAGCACAACAGGGCCAGATTCGTTCGCATCATTTTTCTGTAAAGCAGCATAATTTCGCTCCGAGCTCCCCGATCGTTCATCGTTTTTTCTGTTCGCTCTTCACCGGGCGGGGACCTTCTTCCGGTGTGCCGCCCAAAGTTTTCGCCGATGGGGCAAAGGAATTGACGGTCAAAAACAAAAATAGGAAATTTTGGCCGATAAATAGGCCGAAATGTCGACGGATTTCATCGTTCGAAAGGTCCGAACCGGTATCCCTCCCCATAACAGGTTAGCCCTACGGGGCTAAATACCTGATTGTGGCGTCGCAATATTCGGGTATTCATCCCCTTGTTTATCATAAATTTAGGGGATAGACCGGGCCCGAAAAGAGTTCTAATTTTGTGGACCGTGCCCTTACCGTGGCATGAGGTGTGCAGCAATAATCCGTACAAACATTAATAAAATGTTAACACGATGACAGGAATTTTTTATGGCAGTTCAACCGGTAATACCGAATCTCTAGCCAAAGAGATTGCCGCTAAATTGGGGATCGAAGCTTCCCATGTTTTTGACGTGAGCAGTGCCTCAGCCAATCAAACAGCCCCTTACCAGGTGCTGTTGCTTGGTTCCTCCACCTGTGGGGATTGGGCGATTTACAGGATGACTGGATGGATTTTATCGAACCGTTGAAGAAAGAAAATCTTTCCGGTAAAAAAGTAGGATTGTTCGGCTGTGGAGATAGCACCTCCTATCCGGATACGTTTTGTGATGCGTTGGGTATTATCAAAGAGGATCTTTCGGCCACCGGATGCACCTTTATCGGGGAAATGGATGCGTCGGATTACACGGAAACCGATTCCAAAGCCTTCGAGCACGGAAAGGTAATCGGGTTGGCGGCCGACGACGACCAACCGGATCAAACCGAAGCACGTACGGATGCCTGGATCGCGGTGATTCAAAACGCCTAATCTACATGGCCTCGGATTATTATACTCCCTCGGGCGAAATGAGGGTGGTCATGCTTTTGATTTACGAATTCAAAAAAGGCGTCCGGAATTTGGTTCTATGTACCCTCTGTCCGACCTGTGCGGATTTGGTCAGGGATCGACTCCAGAGTCAGGGAATCGAACACCTCAGTCAGTCGGTGAACGACCGGAAGGTGAATTTGTTTTTCGGAGACCGGGATTGTCTGGAAGCCGTATCCCATTTTGTGCATAAACCGCTCAATAAGCTCACCCCGGAAGAGGACTTTATGCTCGGTGCTCTGTTGGGGTATGATCTTTCGTTGCAATCCAAACGTTTTTGTGAGCGCAAGTCCAAAAGGACCACTACCGTACAAGGAATGTGTATACCCTAATCAGCGGATCGGAACACCAAATCCGCCCTCTTCGGAGGGTCGGGCTCCCCGACCCATCAAAAAAAACGCCGCATACAGCGGCGTTTTTTTTGGACGACAGAGGATTGCCGGGGATTGAAAGTTCTCCGGACGGGATTGTACTTGTTCCCGCCGGGCTTGTACTCCTTGTTGTCCGGCCTCCGGTTCCGGGTTGGCGGCAGAAAACCCCGGTATAAGGGCGCAAGACCCGGAATGAACCCCCGGAACTCCGAGAAGCCCCGATCTCCCGTTTTAAGTTACTGCATTTTTAAATTTTCCTTGACCGTCCTGGGAAGTCCGTTCGAGCGTCCGGCCCGATCACAATTGTTCAGCCAATTGGTCGAGTACCTCCCGATTCAATTTCACCTCCACATATCCCATCGGATGATACCGACGGTCGTTATCGATGGCCGCGTATACGATTCCGTACACATCGTCGCCCAACGGCATCAGGCAGAGCGGTGTGCGCATCGTGTCCCACCATTTTTTCACCTTGACATCGATTGGAATGTACCGCGCCCGCGTCCAGTTCAACCCGTCTTTCGACAGGGTGTAAGCAATTTGGTTCGGAAGTTTCAGGTATTCCGGTCCTCCGTCGAACACGGCGATATACAGTCCGTTGGGCAACCGCGAGACGATCGGATTCTCCACAAACCACGGGTGAATCGATACGGTAGGGTTTACATCGGTACCTAACCGTGTCCACGGTCCTTCCAAGCGGTCCGATTCGGCCAAACCGACATACCAGCCCCGTTCGCTTTCGAACGGATAGCCTCCTTCCTTGAAGGGAAAGGCTCCGCTGATAAAGCTCAACCAACGGTCCCCTACCTGGTAAGGGAAGAAGGAGGCAACGCCCTGGCGCCCCTCCCACCATTGGGAATCCAGGCCCGGTTCGATCACGATACCGATATCGGTATACGGTCCACCGATGCCTTCGATCCCTTCCACGGTCGACTCACACCGCCAGATGCGGCCGAAGGAGTGGTTCGGATGGATATCTTCGTCCGTGGTGTAAGCCAGGTAATGGCCGTACCAGCGGTTGTTTTCCTCGCTGAAAACCGGCATATAAGACCAGATGGCCGAGCGGCGGTTGTTCATCGGATTGTCGTAATGCGAGACGGCATAGATGCCGGTGGCTTCGACTATGGTGGATTGACGGCTCCAGTGGATCATATCGGTACTGGTCCAGTGACCGATTTTGGTCTTGACCCGGTCGTATTTGGCCGGCTGGCCGATCTGGCCGGCGCGTTCGGTCGGGAACATGTGGTAAACGCCGTTTACCTCCACAATCGCTCCGCCTTCAAAACCGCCCTGAATGCCCTCCGTGCCCGGCATCCCCTCTTCGACCACCGGTTCGTCCGGGCCGCCGATGACGGTGAACAGGTGCGGACCTTCGGCAAAGTCGTCCAGGTAAAAGGCTTCATAATCTTCCTGATCTTCGATCCCGGCATCGCGGAAGGCGATCCGTTGACCGGAAGAAACGGCCCCAAGAATAACCGCCGCAAATCCCGGATCGGCCGGAACGGTGATCTTCTGCGTACCGGCTTTGTAGCTCACTTCATAGACATCGAAAGCCGGAAGTTCGGTAACGCTCAACCCGTTGAGCAATACCGGACGGGCCGTGGCTTTGCCGTTGTGGAAATTCAGCTTGGCCAGCATTTCAGGGGTGCTTTCTCCCAGGGCCGCAATACCGATGAACACTTTTACGGCCCGGTTGAAATTCAGTTCCACCTCGGCTGCCTTCAGTTTACCCTGCTCGTCGACAGGAAGCCGAACTCCCTGCAAACCGTCGATTTCCGGGGCGATTTCCAGGATGCTGCGGTAATTCCCCGAATAGGGGTTCCCGTATTTCACTGTTTCAAACGTATTGAATCCCGGCGTAAGGACCGTATAGTCGACCGGGGAAATTTTTCGTTGCGCGAATGATTCCCCGACGGCCAACAACGGGATCAGCGCCAGCATCAAAGCTAATTTCTTCATAAATGTCATGGTATTAGTTTCGTGAATGATTTGTAATTCTTTTTTGTTTCGGTCCGGATTTCTTACGAACCCGAAAAGATTCGAAAGATTTACAAATATAATAAACTTCACGAAATTTCCTTGCTGCCGCAAGGCCTTACCGGATCACTGAACCGTAATATCGATCACTGCTTCCGGCAAACCCTCAGTAACGGCACTCAACCGGAGGTTTCCCTCCACCCGGCCGGAACGGAGAACGACCAATGCCTTTCCGTTGAATAATTTTCGTTCCGGTTTGGACAGGGACCGATGATCGGTCGGGTCCCCGTTATCCGTTCCCGC
The DNA here is from genome assembly GCA_021203585.1 of Rikenellaceae bacterium. GTDB lineage: Bacteria > Bacteroidota > Bacteroidia > Bacteroidales > Rikenellaceae > JAJQAW01. The sequence continues at coordinate 6,890 of JAJQAW010000129.1, read as the reverse complement.
GATTACGCCCTCTCCCGTTACGGTAAACCGGAAAAAATGATCCGCCGTCGGCACGGCATTTCCCTCGGCATCCAATACTTCTACCGTAACAAAAGAGAGGTCTTTTCCGTCCGCCTTTATCGTGGAACGGTCAGCACTCAGGCGTATGGATGCGGGAGTTCCCGCCGTTTTTATTTCACGGGATAAAATCTCCGCTCCGTTTTTCCGGGAGACGGCCCGGAGGGTTCCCGGCTCGAAAGGTACACGCCAGCTCACATGGAACTCGTCCTGATGTTTGAATTTTTTACCCAGCGAACGGCCGTTCAGGTAAAGTTCGACCTCGTCGGCCTGGTTGTAGTAAGCCCAAACATCCACCATCTCGCCTGGGGTCCAGTTCCAGTGCGGAAAAACGTGAAGCACCGGTTGGTCCGTCCACTCGCTCCGGTACATATAATAGATGTCTTTCGGGAATCCGGCCAGATCGACGATGCCGAAATAGGAACTGCGCGCGGGCCACCAGAACGGGGTCGGCTCGCCCAGGTAATCGAAGCCGGTCCAAACGTACAATCCGGCAATATGGTCGTATTTTTTGACCAGTCGCCAGCTTGTTTCGTGGGTCGATCCCCAGGGGACATGCACGCTGTCGTACGACGAATTCTGACGAACCGGCAGATCGAACGGTTTATCCCAACGCTCCGGACGTACCCGAATGCTGTCGGACGGCATCTCATAATACCCCCTCGACATGAGTCCGGAAGTGGACTCGGCAATGATCAGCCTTTGGCCGGGGAATTTTCCGTGGAATTCGGGCCAGTCCTTTTCGTGGTAATTGAACCCGATCAGGTCCATCGCTCCGGAACGGAACAAATGGTTCGTGGGGCGTGTTTCGTTGTTTCCGCTGGTCACCGGGCGGGTCGGATCGAGTTGCCGGACGATATCCGCCAGACGGATAGTAAGCAAGGAGTTGATATGCAGTTCGTCCGTTTGAAACTCGTTCCGGTCCAGCGTATGGGCGAAGTTGAACATCAGATTGGCCTGCTGCAAATCCAGCGTATCGGTTTTGATATCCGTCCACTGCTCCAGAATTTCATTGCCGATGCTCCACATCATCACCGACGGGTGGTTGCGGTCCCGCAGGATCAACTGGGCCAGATCAAGTTCGAACCACTCCGGGAAATATTGCGCGTAATCGTGCGGGGATTTCTTTTTGCGCCACATATCGAATGCTTCGTCCTGCACGATAAAGCCCATTCGGTCGCACAAATCCAATAATTCCGGGGCCGGAGGATTATGCGAGGTACGGATCGAGTTACAGCCCATCGCTTGGAGGATTTCCAACTGACGTTCCAGCGCGCGGGTATTCACCGCCGTGCCCAGGCAGCCCAGGTCATGGTGCATGCAGACGCCCAATATTTTGGTGTGCTGTCCGTTCAGGAAAAATCCTTTTTCCGCGTCGAAATGAAAATAACGAATACCGGTCGGAGTGTCATATTGGTCGATCCGGGTTCCGTTTTGCCAAATTTCCGTGCGCAGGGTATACAGGTATGGATTCTCCAGACTCCACAAAACCGGGTTTTCAACGGTAAGCTGCTGTTCGATTCCGTTTATATCTATTTGCGGAGCGACTGTCACACCTTTTCCTATGCGGGCGACCACCCGCCCTTGCGCATCCAACAGGGTTGTAGTAAGTTCGACCGACTGATCTGAATTCAGCGTGTTCCGGATCAATGTATTTACCAGGATCCGGGCACGTTCATGAGAAACCTCGGGTGTCCTTACAAAAGTCCCCCAATTTGACACATGGACCGGTGCGGTTTTAACGAGCCAGACGTTCCGGTAGATTCCGGAGCCGGAATACCACCGCGAATTGGGCTGTTCGGTATTATCGACCTGCACGGCTATGATATTTTCCCCGTCGAAATTCAGGTACGGGGTGAGATCGTATTCAAACGAAATGTACCCATTGGGCCGTTCACCCAAAAAATGTCCGTTGATCCACACCCGGCTTTGCCAGTAGATTCCGTCGAAATGGATATAAACCTTCCGATTCCGGTCCTCCGCCTCGATACGGAAGGTTTTGCGGTACCAACCCATGCCGCCGGGCAAGGCTCCGCCGCCCGGAGTAGCCGGAAAATCGACCGAGAAATCCGATTCGATGCTCCAATCGTGGGGCAGGTTCAAGGTCCGCCAATGCGAATCCGGCGTATCCTGCCGGTAAGCGGTAGAGTCCCCGAGTAGGGTAAACCGCCAATGGTCGTTGAAATCGATCCGTTGCCGTTGCGGCCGGGCTGCCGGGCAACAGATCAGCCATGCGGCCAATAAGACCCCTGCCATTCTACCGTTTTTCATGGAAAGATGCTTTTCTGTTTTCAATGGTCGGTCTGCCGGGCATCCCCCGTGCGGAAACGGATGTGATACGGAAGAATCGGGGTACCGTCCGGCGTGCGAAATCCTTGCTCCAGGATTTCGAAATGATAATCCGTTTGGGGTTCGAGCCGGACTTTAAAGGTGAAACATCGGTGCTCCTGGCCGGAATAACCGGACACGTCCGCCAACGCCGGATGTACCTTTATACTATATCCTTTTCCTTGCATGGGGTGGGTAAAATAGAGATGAATTTCCGCAGTAGCCGGATCGACCTCCCGGCTGCCGTTTTCAAACGGTCCGATGTGCGAAACCTGCGGCTGCTCGGCATAGCCCGTTGCGATGGATTCGTACAACTCTGCCATCCGGGGAATAAAATGCTCCAGGGTCGGGTAAGCATCCCGGTTGGCTTCGTATTCATCCAGCAGGGCGACCAATTCGGGCATCCAGGAAAATCCCCGGTTTTGTTCTTGCTTTATTTTTTTCGACACCGCTGCGCTGTCCGCCCCGTGCGCCATAAGGTACCTTACCTCACAAGCCCAAACCAACGATTCGTTCAGCACCGAAGTCCAATATCCATAGGCCTGCCGGGTCATGAACTCTACTACATAATGAAATAATTGTTCTCCCTCCTTTCGAAGCACTTCGGTGTGAATCTTTTGCATCGGATTGACAAACGAATGTGCGAATTCGTGGACCAGCAGGCTAATGTGCATAGCGGTATCCACTTTTTGGGGATAACCGAGCGAATCGTAAGCTATACTGGCCACAATCGCATAAATTTCTTCCCGTCCGTCGGGGAAGGTGATCGCCGGTCCGCCGTAATTGAATTCTCCCTGCCCTGGAGCGATGATCGGATAAAACCCCGAATTCAGTTCCGTGGTCCCGAAAAAACGGGAAAACCACTCCACGTCCAATTTTTCGTATACGGGTATCATTCCTTCCACCGCCCTTGCGTAACGGTCTTGCTGCGAGGCAAAAAATCGGGCGCAATCCGTATCGGTATAAAAATCGGCCGCCAAACGGATCAATTCATACGCTTCTTCCACTTCCCAACGGGCATCCAGCTGTTGATCTTCCAACCGAACCCGGGGCTGAAACTCCGGAGCGGGCGTAAAATACGGCCCGATTTCCGGAATGGCATTGTAGCTCAGGTAACGCTCCCGGGCCAGATACCGCATATACTCGACCGCGGGATGATCCTTATAAGGAGCAAAGTACTCCTCGATGGCAGCCACGTAATACGGGTTTCTGGCTTGGCTGTGGTTTTCTGTGGAATGGCTGGAAATCTCGGCCAGACGGGCGATGATTTCCACCAGTTCCACATTGGGATGAACGGTCGGCAAAGAGATCCGGCCGTTTTCCGGCTTTTCATTCCGCTGCCCGAAAGCCCCTTGCAGGAGCAGGGTCGAACTGCAAAAAAGAATCAGCAGGGTGCGAAGGCGTCTGTTTTTCATTTTTTAATGGGTAAATAAGTAAAAGGTTCTGCGCTACGGTGTTTGCTCCGGTCGGTTCAGATCGATTTCCAAAGCTTCTCCGGTGTAAACCACCTCCTGGATTGGCGCCGTCTGGATATCCCGGTAAGCGGATGTGGACGGGGTGATGTAAACGATCCGCAAGAGACGCTTTTCGCTCATTCCGGCAAAACTCCCGGTCCGGTCGCTCACCGTAAGCCGTTTTCGGGCATCGTGGTAAGAAAAACCAATCCGGCTGCACGCCCCGTTCTCGTAGTTGTAATTGGTGCCTTCATCCTCGTACAGAACAAATTCCCCGTTTTGTCCGGCAAAAACCATCAGGGTCAGCGAGCCGTCCGTAGATTCGGCCGTATGCTGGATTTCCGGACCGACCGGGATCACCGATCCCGCCCGTACGTACATCGGCATCCACTCGTAAGGAGCTTCGACGGTTTTCCAACCGCCGTTTTCAATATAGATGTAGTCACCCGTATGGAAATCGTACCAACCGGTACGGGCCGGGAAATAGACCTCCCGCGTGCGGGATTTATACCGGTACACCGGGGCTGCCATCAAAGCCGGTCCGAACAGGTATTGATCCCCGATATCACGGGTTTGCGGATCGTGGGAAAAATCCATGACCAGCGCCCGCATGATCGTGTAATCGTTCCAATAGGTCATTCCGGCCAGGGAGTAAATATAGGGCATCAGCCGGTAGCGAAGCCGGGTATAATGGACCATGCTACGGTAGGCCGGATGGTCTTCGGGGGCGATGTGGTAGATTTCGCGGTAGGGGAATTGCCCGTGGCTACGGAACAACGGACAAAAGGCGCCGAACTGGAACCACCGGGTATTCAGCTCTCTCCATTCTTCCCGGTCTTCACTGCCCTCTTGGGCTTTCTCGTAGCGTTTTTCCACGCAGAAGCCGCCGATATCCATCGTCCAGTACGGGATTCCGGAGAGCGCGAAATTCAGCCCGGCGGAAATCTGAGCTTTCATATCTTCCCAACGGGTACCGATATCCCCGCTCCAGGTGGCGGTCGAATAGCGTTGCAATCCGGCGAATCCGGAACGGGTGAGCAGGAATACTCGAGCATTCGGATTCACCGAGCGCTGCCCTTCGTAAATGGCCTGGGCATTGACCAGTGCGTAGGCATTGAGGTATTCGGTCGAAGAACCCAGCGCGGTCGGGGTACTTAGGGCTTTGCGGTAGGAAAGGCTGGCGTTGGAAAGGATATCCGGCTCGGAGGCGTCCATCCACCAGGCATCGATCCCTTTGCAGTAAAGTTTATCGTTCATCTGCTGCCAGAAGAGTTTCCGGGCCCCCTCGCTGTAAGCATCGTAAAAACCGGCGATGTAGCCTTTGCCGATCCAATCCCGGATGCTGTCCTTCACAGCCCGGTCGTACATCCAGCCGTTTCGTTCGAAGGCTTTGTAGTGCTCGGTGGTGTGGTAAAATTTCGGCCACACCGAGATCATGATCCGCGCGTTTTGGACATGCACACTGTCGATCATTCCTTCCGGATCGGGAAAACGTTCCGGATCGAAATCGTGGCTCCCCCAACCGTCGACCGGCCAGTAAGACCAGTCCAGCACGATGTTGTCGATCGGGATACGGCGCTCGCGGTAGGATCGGAGGACGGATAGCAGTTCATCCTGCGTTTTATATCGTTCACGGCTTTGCCAGAAGCCCATGGCCCACTTGGGCATAATCTGCGATTTACCGGTCAGGGTGCGGTAACCGCCGATGATCTCGTCCATAGACTGGCCGTAAATAAAATAGTAGTCGATCGCATCCCCCATCTCCGACCAGAGCGACAGTCGGTTCTGCTCCTCGTCCGGCCGGGGGCCGAGGGCTTTTAATCCGATGTAGGAAACCCCTCCGTCAGGCTTCCAGTCCACTTTGATTTTATGGCGTTTGCCCGCTTCGAGCGGCACGGCGAATTTGTAGGAATTGGGGTTCCAGGCGGTGCGCCAACGCTCCTGGACTACCACCCGATCGTCGATAGATACGGTCGTGTAACCGGCGTAGTAGAGAATAAAACGATACAGACCGCTCTCCGGTGGTTCGATCTCCCCTTCCCATACGATCCGGGAGTCGTTGAACGGAAAACCGGCCGGGAATTTTTCTACGGTTTCCAGGTTTTCGTAATCGATTTGCCTTTCCAGGCGCCGGGTATGGACTTGTTCCGGATCGGCTTTTACCAGGTAAGTGGCGGTCAATCCGCCGGGTTCTCCGGCACTGTCGTACAGGTCGAATTGGTCGAGCTCGGCATAATCCCGCGGATCGCCGAATTTGGTGAGCGAATAATTGTCCCACAACAAACCGTAGTTTTGGGAGGAGACGATAAACGGAACCGATACTTTGGTGTTGTACTGAAACAGTACCTCGTTTTTGCCTTTATAATTGAATTCATCGGCCTGATGCTGGCCCAGACCGTAAAAAGCCTCCTCGGCGGGAGAATCGAAAACCTGACGGAGAGACCAGGCGGTTTTGCCTTCCGCCCGGATCGGAGTAAAGGTTTTACCTCCGTCGTGGGTTTCGCTCAGCAGGACTTTTCCATCCGCATCGGTAAAAACCACCTGTCCGGTACTACGCGATACGCAGGCGCGAAGAGAAGGGGTTTGGACGATCAGCCAATCCGGTTCTTCGCTTACCTGCCAATCCGAAGCGGCAGGGGAAAGGTCCACGGTGATCAGGCTCTTTTTTTCGGGTATTTCCCGGGCCGGAGTTGCCGTTACCTGAATGATCCGGTCGGTGATTACCCGCAGGCGAACGGTCGAAACGTCTAACGGGCTTTTCGGATCGATTTGAACGATGATTCCGTCTTCCGTCATCCGGTAGCCTTCGGCGGCCAGAGAGACCTGTAGACTGAACCATAACAGGAAGGCGGCATTACATAAGCGGATTTTCATACATGCTGGATTAGGTTGGTTTCCTACAAAAATAACAAAACAGACAAAATATACAGAAAGTTTGTCTATTTTTGTTGGAACCCAACCTTGACTCGCATGAAAAAACTTAGTCTACTGCTGCTCATACTCCTCATTTCAGGCGGGGTAACCCCGGCCCAAGAGCGCGGTATTCCGGTG
>JAJQAW010000143.1 GCA_021203585.1 Rikenellaceae bacterium | reverse complement strand
CCGGCAACATATCCACCGGCCGGCAGCGTATTCCCCGAGCGAAAATTCGCTCGATAGCGTGCCACCTTTTCCTGTAATCCCCCCCTTACCGGATGACCGTCGATTTCCAGCACGTCGAATACGGCCAAACGCAAGGTGTCCAATTCCGACTCGTGAGCCAAGGCGTGGATCAAATCATTTACCCGGGTTTTATAAGCCGCATCCACATAGATTTCGGCCGGGAAAATACCCTGCCGGATTCCGGAATTCCGGATCAACGCATCGGCTTCCTCGATACAGGGAATCCCCCGCCGGATCCGGCCCGAGCGGTTGACGGTTACCGTTTGTCCGTTATCATGGAAAAGGATAGCGTATTCCCCGTCGTACTTACGGGTTACCCAATATTGATCTCCGGTAAAACGGGAAAGAATATCATGCTGACGGATAGCCGTGAAATTTTTGAGTACTTCCTTTTTATAAGAAAGGGCTTTTTCCATAGAGGCACGATCGAGCGCCTCGCCTTTTGCCTCTTCATACCCATGAATCTTTTTGAATTTTTCCGCATCGATTTTCATGCATCACCGGGGACAAAGCAGATGCCAAACAGCACGGGAGAGCGGGTAAAACCGCATGGTGCGTCAAGGGATTATACCCTCTACAAAGACCTGGCGAAACAGGGCGTTGTATTTCCCCGATTTGAGTTTGAACGGAAACGCCGTAAAATAAAGATCGTGTTTGAGGATAATCTTCAGAATATCCTGGTGCGAGGCTCCGCACTTTTCCACCAGCTCGGCGTATTGCTTTCGGCGGATGGGTTCCTGCTTGAGGGCACACAGAATCTCTTTTTCCAGACTTCGGTTGAGCGGAATTTTTTTCAGTCGATCCAATGTATGACGTCCGTCGGTAAGCAGAAGCCCGAATCCCCGTTGCCGGCAAAATTCGATCAATCCTTCCATTTTGGTTTGTACCCGATCTTCCAACATCGCGTGTAGAGGTTTGATTTCCGCCAAAATGAATGCGCCGGAATGAAAATAAATACCGAAATCCGGCGTATACGTTAATTTCTTCTTTCCGCGCCGGTAGGGAATTCGAACCGGTTGCTCCACATAAAACCGGACGGAAGAAGCCGATTCGAGCAACCGGATAAATTCCAGTTCCAGGCCGGATTCATACTGGATGTTGCGTCCGCATTTAGCCGAATAAAAATGACCGTTTAAAAAACGGGGATCCGAGCAAATCGTCTGCCGGGGTAGCAATAAATCGAAATAGTCGATATTAAAAGACTGCTGGTTGGAGAACCATATGATCTTCTGGAAAAGTGTCTGTTCTGGCATTCGGTGAGAAAGTAAATTTCGGTACTATCGTAGCGTAAGTTTTCTATTTTTAGGATCCTTTTCACGGAGCCCGTCGGAGTGAAGGCATTTTTTAATGCTGACTGCCATGATCCACTCTCCCGCTCTTCCCGGTTCCCCGCTTTTTCGGAGAGGACCGGAAGAAAAAATAGGTTAAATTATTGTAAAATCAGACGATGAACTCCGGGAATTTGTTATTTTTGATTGACGGTTAACGAGGGTTGCGGACGGTGTATTACTTAATTTCTTTGAGTATGAAAGATAAAAACGTCGTTTACCGTATCTGGGTTTTTTACCGGGATGGGTTCCGGAGCATGACGCTGGGGCGTACGCTATGGATGCTGATCCTGATCAAATTGTTTATTATGTTCGCCGTACTGCGGTTGTTCTTTTTCCCCCGACAGCTGGCCGGATTATCCGACGAAGAAAAATCCATTCAGGTCATGGAAAACCTCTTGCAGGCCGGACCATTCGATTCTCCCCTACATGTTCAACCGGTTAATCTTTTGCCATGATGATACTACAAACCGCTGCGGACCTCCGAGAAGTGGTCGACTGGTCGCGGGCGCAGTTCGCCATGACTGCCATATACCATTTTTTGTTCGTTCCACTCACCCTCGGATTGAGTTTTCTGTGCGCTTTCATGCACACCCAATATTATCGCACGGGTCAAGAGTTCTGGAAAAAGACTACCCGGTTCTGGATGAATATTTTCGGGATCAATTTCGCGATCGGTGTGGCTACCGGATTGATCCTGGAGTTCGAATTCGGGACCAACTGGTCCAATTATTCCTATTTCGTGGGAGACATCTTCGGGGCCCCGCTGGCTATCGAAGGCATATTGGCTTTCTTCCTGGAGGCCACTTTCGTGGCCGTAATGTTTTTCGGCTGGGACCGGGTAAAGAAAGGATTTCATTTGACCGCTACCTGGATGACGGCCCTCGGAGCCAACCTTTCGGCCTTGTGGATCCTGGTGGCCAACAGCTGGATGCAGTATCCGGTAGGAATGACTTTTAATGTCGAAACGGCCCGCAACGAAATGACCGATTTCTGGGAGGTATTGCTCTCGCCTGTGGCCATTAACAAATTCACCCATACCGTTCTCTCGGGGTTTGTACTGGGAGCGGTCTTCGTACTCGGAGTAAGCGCCTGGTATTTATTGAAGAACCGGGAGAAGGAGTTTGCCTGCACCAGTATCCGGATCGCTTCGATATTCGGGTTGATCAGTGCCATCTTGCTGATACTCACCGGCGATCGATCGAACCGAGTGATAGCCCGGGTTCAGCCGATGAAATTGGCTGCCGTCGAGGGTTTGTACGAGGGCGGCCACGGTGCCGATATGGTGGTGGTCGGAGTCTTGAAACCGGCGGAGCGGATGGAGCCGGGAGAGGATCCTTTTTATTTCGGGCTGAGAATCCCCAAACTGCTCTCTCTGCTCAGTTTCCACGACCCGAATGCCTATGTGCCCGGTATAAACGATCTGATCCGGGGGGACCAGGCGCACGGTTTGATGCCGGCCCAGGAAAAGATCCGGCGCGGACAGATCGCCCGAGCCGAAATCGGACGGTACCACATCGCCCGGAAAGCCGGCGACCAGGTAGGTATGTAAGAGATCGCACGCCAATTTTTACCGGAAACCTCCGAAGGGCAACATTTCCTATCGGAATAATTCCGGTATTTCGGGTATGGTTACCTCGATTCCCCTGAGGATTTGAAGCTCAACGTGCCCCTGCTTTTTTACGCTTACCGATTTATGGTGGAGAGCGGTTTTTGGTTTGTGGGATTATTCCTGCTCTCCTTGCTGGTGTTGTACCGGAAGAAAGAACGGCAAGAATTTCCCCGATGGATGCTTTACTGTATGCTTTGGTCGATTCCGCTGGCCTATCTGGCCGGACAAGCCGGATGGGTGGTGGCCGAAGTCGGACGCCAGCCGTGGACGATTCAGGATTTGCTGCCGACCATTGCCGCCGTATCGCGCATCGATGCCGGATCGGTAAAAGTTACTTTTTCCCTTTTCGTCGTCTTATTCACCGCGCTGCTCGTCGCCGAGGTGAAGATTCTGACCCGACAAATCAAAATAGGACCCCAAAACGATTGAAGACTATGTTTACCTACGTTTTTTCCAGCATTACTGGTGGTTGCTGATTTCATTGCTCGGAGCCGTGCTGGTCTTTTTGTTGTTTGTTCAAGGCGGACAGGGGCTGCTTTACACCATCGGCAAAAGTCCCGCAGAAAGGAATATGATCACCGATGTGCTGGGCCGGAAATGGGAATTGACCTTCACCACGCTCGTCACCTTCGGGGAAGCTTTTTTCGCCTCTTTTCCCTTGTTTTATTCGACCAGTTTCGGAGGTGCCTTTTATGTATGGATGCTGATCCTGTTGGTTTTCGTGATTCAAGCCGTCTCCTACGAATACCGGCGCAAACCGAATAACTTTCTGGGCGAAAAAACCTTTAACGCCTTCCTGGTGATCAATGGCATTCTGGGTGCGCTACTCTTGGGCACGGCTGTGGGAACTTTTTTTACGGGCGCCCACTTTGTCGTCGAGAAGGGAAATATCGCCAATTTGAGTGCGGACAGCATTATTTCGCAGTGGACCACGCCGTGGCGCGGATTGGAAGCGGTGCTGGATTACCGGAACCTGGCCCTGGGATTGGCCGTACTGTTCCTTTCCCGGGTTCTCGGGCTCCTTTTTTTCATGAGCGCGATCGATGACCGATGCCTGGTCGACCGAGCTAAAAAACATGTGCCGTACAACGCCATGCCTTTCCTGCTTTTTTTCTGGTCTTTCTGATCAGTTTATTGCGGGTCGATGGATGGACCGTGGATCCCGGAAACGGTGAAATTACGCTCGAGAAATTCAAATACCTGCACAACTTACAGCAAATGCCTTACCTGGCCATCGCTTTGATCTTAGGTATTCTCTGCCTGCTTTTCGGTATCCTTACGGCTCTTTACCGGCACGGCCGCCGGTCCTTCGGGTTTGCAGGAGCGGGTACGGTAGTCACCGTTTGGTCTCTATTGCTGTTGGCCGGATGGAACAACACCTCGTACTACCCTTCCCTGGTCGATCCTTCGAGTTCACTAACCCTTTATAACAGTTCCTCCAGTGAATTTACGCTCCGAACCATGAGCGTGGTCTCGCTGCTGATACCGTTTGTAGCCGCCTACATCGGGTATGCCTGGCGGGAGCTAACCAAGCATAAAATTACCCGGTCGGAGGTGGAGAATTCCGAGTAAGCTTCCATCAGGCCGGCAGCAAACCGGTCGGCAGTGGATCCCCCTCGGGAAACTGCACGGCCGTAGAGGCTCGGCAAACCGATCGTCCGCTTGAATCGGGAGCCGCAAAATTTTTGGCATCGACAGGCCGGCAACCGAGTTACCGGCCTTTGGATCGATTGTCCCGATCGAAAGTTTCTCTCAGTGTTTTCAGGGCCCGGGAAAGGGTGGTCTTCACGGTATTCACCGAAACTCCCAATTGCCGAGCTGCCTGTCGGTAGGTATACCCGTCGATATAGCACAAAATAAAGACCTTCCGGGTCCGGGGAGGAAATGCGGCAATTCGGTTTTTAACCGCCTCCATTTTTATTTCGTAATCGGTATAATCGTAAGCCTCCGCATACGGTTCCGATTTGGCTGCATCGACATACCGGTCATGAATGGCTCGGCGGCGTAATGCATCCAGGCATTTGTGTCGAACGATGGCATACAAGTAAGATGCAGGATTGGGATGCTCCGCATACCGGCCGTAATCCTTCCAAATAATTTCAAAGGTGTCGTTAACCACATCGTGGGCATTCTCGGTTTGACGAAGAAAACTATAGGCGTGATGGAACAGGCGATCGTAATACTTCCAGAATACGCGGTCAAATTGCGCATAACGGTCCATCTCTCCAAACTTCTCCATGTTCGTATTTTCTAACGATCATTTTTTGGCAGAGGCCGGGAAAAGCAAAGATACCGGGTACAACCCGGTCAGTACGGACTTTTAAGAGCGAACAAGAAAGGAATTCAGGGTTTCAAAAAAGGATCCTTTTTTCATCGGGGAACTTCAGCAAATTTATTGTTTTTTTCACAGCTTGTCATCCGATCGGCCGGATAAAATCGATATAGAGATAAATGGTAACGATAAATTAAAATGGACCACGAATTCGAACGGATGTTGCGCGAGGCCGAACACCATCTCCACCCTACCCCCTCCGAGGAAGTGGAAAGACGCCTGACTGCGTTCCGGCGTCAGCGAAAATCTGAAAAAACGAGGCGCCTTAGGCTTGGGGCGGCAGCCGGCTTAACCGGCATGGCGATAGCCCTGACCCTGTTAACCCAACCGCGACCAACCGCAGTGCACTTCTCCGGCATGCATTCCGTATATGTGGTCGACGATTCGGGAAACCGGATCGAGCTGGAGCAGATTCCCCGGATAATCGGCCACACCGAGTTAATCGGCGATCATACTTTGCAGTATAACCTACCGGAAAATCTCGCTGTTCCCGCCCGCTACACATTGGTGGTTCCCGAAGAGAACGATTTCCGGCTGAGTTTGAGCGATGGTACGGTAGTCCACATCCGCGCCGGAAGCAACTTGGAGTATCCCGCATATTTTCTGCCGGATGCAGATCGAGGTGTGGAGATTCATTACGGCGAATTCTTTCTGGAAGTAGCCCGGGACGATTCTTCTCCGTTCGTAGTCAGCACCCCGGTGAGTGTCACCCAAGTGTTGGGAACCCGCTTTCGCGTGCGGTCCCATCCAGACCGGCCGAGCCAAATTACCCTGGTCCAGGGTTCGGTCAGGGTCAAAAACCGGGAGCAGGATTGGAGCGGCGGGGTCCGCCTGACTCCCGGTCAAAACGCAACCGTCACCGGAGAGCAAATTACCGTCGGGCAGGTAGATATACTGGATTATATCTCTTGGGTAGAGGGCTACTATTATTTCGACCGAAAGACGGTAAAGGAAATTCTGGACCGAATTTGCTCGGATTACGGCTACCGGTTAGAGGGGACTATTACGAATCAGGACCCGATACGGTTTTGGTTCGAGAAATCGGAAGACATCGAGCAGGTCATCTTCCAGCTGTGCGAACTGGCCCATGTGGAGGTAGAAATAACTGATAATCTTATTGTTGTAAGATAAAATAAGGCAGGGTAAAGAGTTTGGCGACCCGTTCTACCCTGCCGGTGTTTCGATTAAACGAGGCTTCCTGACGGTAGTCTCCAGTGTCTAATCCAATACGTTGCAAAACTATGCGAAAATTTACGATTTTCCGGCATCGCACTTCGAAAAACCTATGGTTCGGAGTGTTTTTTATGCTGCTCTGCTGCGGAACCTCCGGGCAGGCTCAGCGCAAACTGATCAGTGCCTCTTTCTCTAACGAACCCTTGGATCAGGTCTTACGCACGCTCGAAGGCCTGGATCAGTACCGGTTCGTGTTCAACTATTCCGAAACGGACGGTTACCGGGTTACCCAAACCCTGAGCGGAGTCGATATGAATACCGCGCTTTCCCGCGTACTGACCGGTTTACCCTTTACCTACTCGATGGAAGGTACCCGCGTCACGGTCCGGAAAAGCGCAGCGGCGGAAACCGCCCCCGCTTCTCCCCTCGGCCGCACCGACCGAATTGAAGTTTCGGGGCGGGTAACCGACGGCAGCGGCTTACCGCTGGTCGGAGTCAGCATTGCCGACCGCTCCTCCGGCAGGGGCACCGTCACGGACGCCCAAGGGCATTACGCGGTACTGGTCCAGCCGGGGAGTATCCTGACCTTCTCCTATATGGGCTACCACACCCGGCAGATTCCGGTCGGAACACCGGATGCCGGGCGGACCATCCTGAATGTGGTTATGGTGATTGAGGACCAGGAAATCGATGAGGTGGTGGTGGATGGTTACCGGACGATCTCCCGGGAACGGGTCGGCGGTGCCTATACTATTATTACCGAGCAAGAGCTGAGCCGCAAACCGGTTTCCAATATCTCTTCGGCACTCACGGGTATGGTTCCCGGGATGGCGACCACCGTATCGACCATCGACGGCCAGAACCGTTTTGTCATCCGCGGCCAGGGTACCCTGGCTCAGAACAGCAGTACTGCCGACAACCGGATCGATACGGATCCGCTGATCGTCGTGGACGGATTTCCCATCCAGGGATTTACCTCCAACAATTTCGGTGCGGACGGCATCCGCAACTCCATGGACCCCTTTGCCACCATCAACCCCAACGACGTAGAGACCATTACCGTGTTGCGGGATGCGGCAGCCACCTCCATTTACGGCGCGCGAGCGGCCAACGGTGTGATCGTCATCACTACAAAAAAAGGGAAAAGCGGCAAACCCAATATCAGCGTCAGCGGCCATGTATCGATCAGTTCCAAGCCGGATCTGGGGTATGCTTTCAACATGGCCGATACCAAAAGTACGTTTTGGTATATGGAAAACTTGAGGCAGTATTATTCGGGCTATCAAAGTTCCTGGTACAATCCCTATAATTACCCCTCCGAAGCCGATTATGTCTACATCAACGATGTGGCGGCGTTGATGTTGGAGCATGAAATGGGACACATCACCCAAACGGAATTCGATCGACGCAAATCGGAAATGCTGGCCAACGACGGGAAATGGAAGAAGGATCTGGGTAAACTGGTATACCGCAACGCGGTCACTCAACAGTACAACCTCTCGATCCGCGGGGGGAGCGAACAGATGAATTATTCCTTCTCGGCGGCCTACGACAAAGAGGATACCTGCCAACAGGGAAACGATAATCAACGGATTATGCTAAACCTGACCAACCAATTCAAATTGAGCGGCCGCCTGACGCTGGACCTGGGTATCAATACCGGCTTTAGTCAGCAAACCAACAACGACGTACCGCTGACCGCTCTGAAAAACAGCATCAGTCCCTGGCACCGGATCGTGGACGATCAAGGCAATTACAGCCACATCTCGGCCAATAGCTACGCCACCGGCGCCACCGACAATACGTTGAGTACCGCCGCTACGATCTATTATCCCATACTGATGTCCGAATACGAGGGCAAAACCCCGGCCAGTTGGTTTTACAATCCGGTGCAGGACAGTAAATATATAGACAACACCTCCGACCGCTTTACCACGCGCATCCATGCGGCCCTCAACTACCGGGTACTGCAGAATTTGCAGGTACGCCTGAGCGGACAATACGAACGCAACCAGTACAAATCGCATATGTACTACAAGCCCGAATCCTACCTGGTACGCAACTACTACAACCTGTACTCTACCTACAACGAGGCTACGGGATTGTACGATTCCTATTTCGATACGGGGGGGGGGAATTTCACCGACAAGGGCAATCAATACGAAGACTACAACCTGCGTGCGCAAGCCGACTACAGCGGCAGTTTCGGACTGCACGATGTGGTCCTGTCCGCCGGTACCGAGGTAACGGCCTCGACCCAGGAAAACAATGCCACCCTCTGGCGCTACGGTTACAACGAGAATACCAATTCCGTCCTATCGACCACCGATTACATCAATTACTATACGAATATTTTCGGCAACCAGGTCCGCATGCCCTACAAGGCTCCGGGAAATCTTTATACCTATGAAGACCGCTATTTTTCGGCCTACCTGAATGCCGCTTATACCTACCGCGCGAAGTATACCCTCACCGCGAGCGCCCGTACGGACGCCTCCAACTTTCAGGCGAAGGATACCCGGGATAAATTCTCTCCTTTCTGGTCCGTAGCCGGGGTGTGGCTGATCTCCGGAGAGGAATTTCTGGTGGATGTCCCGTGGATCGATCTGCTCAAGTTCCGTACCTCGATCGGCGAGGCGGGATTTGCGGCCGGAAAATACCGGACCTCCTCCGTGACCACGGTCAGCACCAGTTCCGGTAGTATACAGTATTCGAACAACGAACCCTACAACGGCATTTCGGCCCGTGGAAACTCCTCGCTGACCTGGGAGAAGTCCCGAACGTTCGATATCGGCCTGGATTTTCGGCTCTGGTAGGGCAAGCTTTACGGTACATTCAATTATTACCGCAAACATTCCTACGATGTACTCTCCACGGCCACCGTTCCCATCATTACCCAGGGGCAAAGCACGGCCACCTTCAACAACGCCGTGGTAGACAACAACGGGGTCGAATGGATGATCGGCACCCGGTTACCGATCACCGAAGAATTGATTTGGAGTGGATCGCTGAATTATTCTTACAATAAAAACGTGGTGAAAGAATACCGGGTCATCAATACTTCGGTCCGTCCGAGCTACTATCCCGGGTATTCGATCAATGGCATATGGGCTTATAAAGCAGCCGGCTACACCAATGAAGGATACATCGTCCTGCGAGGGAAAGACGGAACGCAGGAAATCGTCCAAAGCCGGGAAACCACCCATTACTACGATTCGGTCAACGGCGCCACCGGGGAAAAAGTAGAGGATTACAACTGGACCTATTTTCTGGGCAACCGCACCCCCTCCTCTCACCTCGGGTTTACCAATACGTTTACTTTCTAGGGAATCACGCTGTCTTTTATGATCACCGGCAAATTCGGTTACTATTTTTCCAAAGGCAATGCCTACAGCAGCCGCCAGGACGATGCCCACTATTCCAAAGCGCTGGAGTCGGCCATCGCCCTTCACGAAGAGGGATACAGCCGGCAGGATTCCTATACCGTACTGCCCTTGTGGAACAGTGCCAACCAGGCCATTTTCGACAGCGGTTCGACCTGGATATACATGACCAACCTGCATCAGGCCACCACGGCAGCCTATGCCAAGGGGAATCCACCTGCGCCTGAATGAAATCTACCTCGGTTACGAGTTACCCCAAAATCTACTGCGTAAACAAAATTTGTTCCGAAGCATCGATGTGTTCGCCCAGGCCCGGAACCTGGGGATCATCTGGTCCTCCAACAAAGAAATGGACCCGGATTATCCCATTTCCAGCTTCAAACCGATGGCTATCTATACCTTCGGACTGAAATTCCATTTGAAATAAAAAACCCGGATTATGAAAAAGATCGTTTTATATACTGTGATGTTACTCGGATCCGTGCTGACCGGTTGCTCGGACTTTCTGGACAAGACGCCCAACAAATCGGGAAGCGCTTACATCTACCACATGGATCAACTGGAAGGCCTGATAGGCAACCCCTCCAATTACCGGACCGGCTATTGCTGGAGCGAAGCCATTTTGCGCGGGGATGCCGTAGAGTATTCTTCCTACTATGTGGTCCGGACTGCGGCCAGCGGGGATTCCTATTACGTATGGGCCTGGGATAACGAATTTCTGGAAACAGGAAACATGGTCGCCTGTACCTGGACCCCGGTCTGGAACAATATTTATACGTTCAACACGGTGTTGGAATACATGGACCAGGTGGAGCAAACCACCCCCTCGATCCGCAAGCAGGCGGAAGGCGAGGCGTTATTCGGACGGGCTTATTATCATTTCATCGCCCTGGTGCAGTATGCCCTCTGGGATGAAACCGCTCCCGGCATCGGTTACCGAACCAATACGGCAGCGGACGACATTCCCGCGCGGGAGACCGTCGGGTATACGCTCGAACGGATTTATGCCGATCTGGATGCCGCTCAAGAGGCCTTGACGGCAGTCGACCGGACCGTGTTCCAGAAAGAGCGCAATTTCAGACCGACCGTACCGACCGTACAAGCGCTCAGGGCCCGAATCGCCCTGTACCGCGGAAATTATGACTCGGCGCTGGCCAACGCCACGGCCGCCCTGAATGCCTACGATGTGCTGCTGGATTTCCAACACGAGGAACTCTATCAACCGGACCTGTACGATATCCATGTACTCGATCCGACCAATACCGCGATCACGGAAACCATCCAGTATAAGTTCCTGACCCGGCTGATGACCGACGGCGGTGAAAAATTCTGGAAATACGACGAATTTCTGCTGTCCCACTATTCGGATTTGTATTTCTATAACCGCAATCTGCCGATCTCCCAGTCCTATTACGATTTATTCGACCACAAGCACGATGCGCGTTGGAAAACCTTTTACGACAACAATTACATCGTCTACCAACGGCTACACCAAACGATCGAGATCGACGGAGTCGAAACCGCCCGTTGTTTCACCTGGGAGGATCAGCAGGGAACGCCGGAGGCCAACCGGCATGTTTACCTGCGCTTTTCTTCCAGTACCGGATCTTCCGGAAAATACTACATTCTGGGATTGACCACCGCCGAAATGTACCTCATTCAGGCCGAGTGCCTGGCCCGGGTCAACCGGACGGAAGAGGCGGCCGAGGTGCTTCGAACCCTGCGCCGCACGCGGTTTACGGACATGGAGGCGGCGGAAAATATCGGAGGAAGTGTTCAGGAGGCGCTCGATGAACGGGCTCGCGAAATGTCGGAACTGTGGCGTTTCTACGATATCAAACGGCTCAACGGAGCGGAAAAAGCCAACATCAGCATTACCCGCACGGTCCTCACTTCGCCGACCGACATCCACTCTACACAAACCCTGGTCATCGCTCCGGACGATCCGCGGTGGGCCATACCGATCGATAATCAGCAATTGATCCTGATGGGTTGGGAGCAAAATTAAATCTCCGGAAAATTAGGGAGGGCAGAATTACCCGTGCGAGCCTCAGAACCTCCACGGGCAATTCCTCCCACCCATTCCCCGGCTCTGCCGGAAATCCCTTCGAGGAGAATCGAAAAACACGACGCATGAAAACAAGCATCTTTACACTGGCTCTAGCCGGACTGAGTTTTACTGCGGCCGCAACGGCACAGGACCACTCGAAATCCTCCCTGCGAATCTTGTACGTAGGAGGAACTCCCGATTTCGATACGTACGGAACAGCCGCGCCGGATTCGGTCCGGATGGAAGAAGGGGTGCGAAAACGGATGGCTTCGTTCGAATCCTTTTTGAACGATTATTTTACGGAAACTACCGTGATCCACGCCCGAGAATACCACCAGCGGTTGTCGTATGAATACGATGTGACCATTCTCGACGGACGCCCCGAACCGATCGTCCCGGGAGTGACCGACCAAGAAAAAGGAATCTACCTGCCTCCCGGATATTTCACTGAAGATTTCGACCGGCCGGTATTGACCATCGGCGAGATCGGGGACCGGACGGGCCGTCGAATCGGGATCAAGAACGATTGGTACTGTCTTTGTCTAGATGCCGAGGCGCATCATTGGCGGCAGGAGCATCCGATTTTCAACGGACCTTTCGCGGTTTCCATGACCGTCCGCATGAAACCCACTCCGCAGGAGGCTTTCCACTACCCTTATTACCACGACGGTCCCATTCCCGAGGAAATTCCTATGTGGACGGTGCAGACCACCGGCTACGCGACCGAAAAAGGTTTTCGCATCGGCATGGTTTCCCGTTCATGGGGCTACGAAGACTCACCGGAGGCGGAATACATCAGCAGCGGGGTGTGCCAGAAAACACTCGATGCGGTAGCCATCGGCCGCCACGGCAATTTCTTTCATTGGGGATTCTCCGCCTCTCCGGCCTACCTGACCGATGAAGCCAAACCGGTATTGGCCAATGCGATCGTTTACATCTCCGAATTTGCCGGACAAACGCCGATCGCCCGCAAATACAACGACCGGACCGCTACGCGCGAGTACCTGAAAGAACTTCGCCACCTGCTCTCCCA
>JAJQAW010000115.1:11821-13273 GCA_021203585.1 Rikenellaceae bacterium | reverse complement strand
ATTATGCGGCGGTTATGGACTATGATATGGCGGTGCTTCACGGTATCGTGAAGATCGCCTCCAAAATGGGAATTTCCACCATCCGAAGCTACCGGGGAGCGCAACTGTTAGATGCCATCGGATTATCCTCTTTCGTACTGGACCGCTATTTTCCGGGCATCAGTTCCAAAATTGAAGGAGCCACGCTGGAAGATATCGCTACGGATATGGCTCGCATGCACGCCGAAGCGTTTTTTGTCGAAGAACTGCCGGCCGAAGATCTGCAAGCCCTGGAAAATTCCGGGGAATATGCGTACCGCAAGTCCGGGGAACAGCACGCCTGGAACCCAAAAACCATTTCCTTGTTGCAACAAGCGACCCGTGCGGGTGATTACGCGCAATTCAAGGCCTTTACCGCGCTGGTGGACGAGAAAGAACATCCCATTTTCCTGCGCGATTTGATGCAGGTAAAACTGGCGGATCGGCCGGTGGAACTTTCCGAAGTGGAACCGGTCTCTGAAATTATGAAGCGGTTTACTACCGGAGCCATGTCCTTCGGTTCGATCAGCCGGGAGGCTCACGAAGCTATGGCTGTGGCCATGAACCTGATCGGAGGAAAAAGCAACACCGGCGAAGGAGGGGAAGATCCGGCCCGCAACGTGCTCCGGCCGGACGGAACTTCCGCTCGCAGCGCGATCAAACAGGTGGCTTCCGGACGATTCGGCGTGACGGCCGAATACCTGGTAAACGCCGATGAGATTCAGATCAAAGTGGCACAGGGAGCCAAACCGGGGGAAGGGGGCCAGTTGCCTGGCTTCAAAGTGGACGAACTGGTGGCCCGTACCCGCCATTCCATTCCGGGAATATCGCTGATCTCGCCGCCTCCCCATCACGATATTTACTCCATCGAGGACCTGGCTCAATTGATTTTCGATCTGAAAAATATCAATCCCCGTGCCCGCATTAGTGTCAAACTGGTAGCCAAGAGCGGTGTAGGAACGGTCGCCGCCGGGGTAGCCAAAGCCAAGGCCGATATGATCCTGATCAGCGGCAGCGAAGGAGGTACGGGGGCCAGCCCGGCCGGATCGATCAAACATACCGGACTGCCGCCGGAAGTCGGACTCTCCGAAACTCAGCAAACCCTGGTGCTGAATAATCTGCGGGGACAAGTCGCTTTGCAGGTGGATGGACAATTAAAAACCGGACGCGATATTATCGTTACTGCGTTGCTCGGCGCCGAAGAATTCGGTTTTTCCACCGCGGCGCTGATTGTTTTGGGGTGTATTATGGATCGCAAGTGTCATCGCAACACCTGTCCGGTCGGCATCGCCACCCAATGCGAGGAACAACGCAAAAAATACAAAGGCAGCCACACCCACCTGGTCTATTATTTTACCTTTCTGGCTCAAGAGGTCCGGGAGTACCTGGCGGCTATGGGCTTTACCCGGATGGACGATATAGTCGGACGGACCG
>JAJQAW010000115.1:10793-11811 GCA_021203585.1 Rikenellaceae bacterium | reverse complement strand
CCGGGGGTCCTCCCGGAGGATGGCGGCGGGATCGTAAATCTCCCGCACGGCGTCGATTTCCTCCACCCGGGCGCCGAACAGGTAGTTGTTCTCCAGCCCGGCGCCCCGGAAGATGTCGATGTTGGCGCCGTCGAAGGTATCCGAGACGTTGCTGGACCATCGGTTGATCGAAATGGCGCAAGCGGCTATTTCCCGTCAACAGGCCGTGCAAATGGAATTTCCGATCCACAATACCGATCGATCGGTAGGCATAATGTTATCCGGAGTCGTAACCGAAAAATACGGAGCCAAAGGTCTGGCCGAAAGTACGATCCATGCGGTTTTCCACGGTTCGGCCGGACAAAGCTTCGGCGGATTTCTATGTCCCGGCATCCGGTTCGACCTGGAAGGCGATGCCAACGATTATTTGGGTAAGGGATTGTCCGGGGGCCGCATCGTGGTGATCCCTCCGAAAGAATCGAAATTCGCTCCGCAAGATAATATTATTGCCGGGAACACCCTGCTGTACGGGGCTACCTCCGGAGAGGTATACATCGATGGCCGCGTAGGCGAACGTTTTTGTGTACGCAACAGCGGTGCGATTGCCGTGGTGGAGGGAACCGGCGACCATTGTTGCGAATACATGACCGGAGGACGGGCGGTGATTCTCGGACCGACCGGAAGGAATTTTGCCGCCGGTATGAGCGGAGGAGTGGCCTATGTGTGGAATCCGAAGGAGGACTTCGATTTCTTCTGTAATATGGATATGGTGGAATTGTCGTTGATCGAAGAGAGCGGCGACGAGAAAGAATTACACGAACTGATCAGCAGCCATTATTACTACACCGGCAGTCCGTTGGCCCGGCGAATCCTGGACCATTGGAAATCTTATGTCGGGCAATTTATCAAAGTCATGCCGATCGAATACAAAAAGGTGCTGTATGCCCAGCGTTTGGCCGAATTGGACCGCAGGCTGGCCAATGTGGAACGCGATTATTGACCACCGCACTCCCATCGATATAATCCCCCGGTACAACGT
>JAJQAW010000115.1:6858-10783 GCA_021203585.1 Rikenellaceae bacterium | reverse complement strand
ACAACGTATATACCGGGGGATTTCCGTCCTATGGGCCTGATTCTCGGTAGGCGGAAATCGATTACAGGATCATTCGGCCGTGGATCCGGAAGTGGATGTCGGGAAGAAATTCGTCCCATTCGGGAAACTACTCGATGTGGTCGGATATATATACGAGGGCCTTGCGCAGAAAAAGTCCGGCAGTCTTACGGCTTTCCTGCCGGATGCGGGCGATGGTGGAGGAGTCCGCCGGCGAGGTATCCGGGGGCCGGGGTTGAAAAATGCCGGATGAACCGATCCTTGCCGAGGAGAGGGTAAACCACTGATACCGGATAAAATAGGCCAGTGCCGGCTTGATGTACTCCCGGCAAAAGTCCGCGTATTTTTTTTCGGTCAGTGCCGGGTACAGAGAGGGCAACGCGGGAGCCAGGAATTTCAATTGCGCGGTCTCGATCCGGGTGTCGGTGATCGCAGCCGGGTCGATTTGATCGGTAGAAGAAAAGGCCAATTCCAGAACTTCTCCGGGGCTAATCAATAACTTGGGCATTGGTTTCGGATTACATTTGAGACAGAAAAACCTGTTGTCCCGGATCGTTTTCATCGAAAGGCAATCCGTCGGCTTTGCGGGCTTCCCATACCCGCATATACCCCGGACGGGGTTCTCGGGGAGGCCGGTTTACGACCTGTAGGGAAGAAGCATCGATTCCGAATTGATTTTCCAGTATTTCCCGCAAGGGTTCCAGCAGTTCCTGTTGCTCCGGAAGAATCAGTGTATTGAGCGCGATCTCGTATTCGTGCATAATGCGTTCGGCGGAAAAACCGGCCGAATATTCTAATCCGCTGAGGGTCCGGTACCACGAATGGGCCACTACGATATCGTTGGTCGCCTGTAGATGCAGCTCTTTCCAATCTCCTTCGTTGGCCGCTGTGACCGGAATAAATTTAGAATTTTCGTTTTCGTCCATGCCTTTGATCAGGAACATAACCTGACCGGGTTTACCGGCAAATTTTTCTTCCGCCTGCCGGAGGATATACTCGGCCTCGGCGTCGTTGTCCACATCGGCATCCAGCATCATGATTCCCGATAGCTGGAACGAACGGTCCAGCCGGCTGATATTCCATTTATCCGTTTTATAGGCGATCGCCGAGACGTTCATTCCGGCGATGTAGCTCGGAATTCCGTAATTTTCAAACATCGGTTCATACTCTTTGAAATGGATCATGGAACGAAAAGTGCCGTCCCTGGCCTTTTCGAAAACCGGATACAGGGGAATCTTACGGCCGTCGCGGAGGGTGTTCGACCGCCAGTCGTGATGAAGCAGAATGTGGTGTTTATCTTTGGATAACCGGCACCGGGAAGCGTCCTGGTGGAACACCGACAGGAACGAGCGTCGGGAATCGGTAACGATTTCCAAAAAAGAGTTTCCGAATAACATCTTATCGAAGGCGGTTTTTCGAAACACCTGCCGCAGGCTTTCTCCGCTTCCGTTGGCCGCTTCGGCAAACTGCGCCAGGCGAGAATCCCGGGAGTCGCACGCCACGCCTTTCCCGGCGATATAATTGGCTTTATCGCTCATGATCCGACGGTGCACCGTAGATCGCCGGGATAAGAGGGATAGGGCATGGGGAAATAGGTTATTTTCTCCCCACTTCCAAAAAAGCGGGTTGCTGCCGATCGGGGTTCCGGTTCGGAAATAGGGATCCGATCGGTTGTTGATCACCCGGAGAATGGATTTTTTGGGAGGATTTTGGTTTGGGCTCATGCTGCATGGTTTCAAAAGTTTTCGGAAAAAGCAGGGGCAGCCATGCCCCTGCTGCGAGTAGATCCTCGGAAATTACCACCGAACCGTATCGATCGGGCTGGCTTTGACCGTGTCGCGGGAAGACAGACGAATGACCTCGCCGCCGGAGTTGGCGGGTCCCCGGCCCGTATCGGCGGATATGGTTTCCACTCGAAGCGGGCGTTCGGCCCGGTGCAGTTCGCTGTAACCGACTATCAAGCGGTTAGGGTAGCAGGTCGTGATCACGGCTACCCAGCCGCAGCAGGAAGCGGCGGTCAGCATTCGGATGAAAGTGTCGGATCTCCGGTCGATCTTATCGGTATGGAATTCAAGCCGGTGATAAACGGACGGGATGCCTCCGGAGTTATCGATTTGTTCGCTGTACGAGGCCCCATTTTCGGCAAATACACAGGAATAGATGTTTTCGGGATCGTGAACCTTCAGTACGGCCGTACCGTTCGAGGGGATCATCTCCAGATGATGGATGTTGCAGGCGGGAGAAAGCAGCAGATGCTGGACTCCGCCGCAGCTTTTTCCGAATCGGTGGGTATATCCGTTTTTCATCGCAGCCAAATAAAGGATTTTAAGCCACTGCGGCTACGATCAATTCCGGCAACAGGTAGTCGCATCCGGCCATAAATACCGCCCTTTGACGGTTTTCCATTTCGTCCGGGTTATACCACATCCGCACTTCCATTCCCGGAAAATTCTGGGTATTGACTGCCAGCGCCAGATTCCGGCTTTCGGTCAGCAGGGCATAGGTTTCGGGCATGTCGGTATATTGTCCGGTATAACTGCCCATTTACACGTCCACCACCGGAATGCCCTTATAGAAGAGCTCTTTTCGTCCGTTCTGTTTGGAGTACCAGGCGCTTTCTACAGAGATGCTATCCAGGGAGTCCTCGTAATTGCTATAAATATCCGAGCTGACCAGGTAAACCAGATTTCCCTCGTGGCGGAAATAGCGCAATACCTCCGGTGCACTCTCCCACATATTCTTCAATAGGGTTTCCCCGGCATCGGAAGCGGGCAAAGCCGGAAGGGCGACCGTTTTGAGTTCGGTTTCTCCGCCGGCCAGATCCGCTTTGATCCGTTTAAGAAAACCGTCGAATGTGTTCAGGCCCGTGGCCCGGTCCACATCGCCATACCACATGGTAGCCCGGACCGCTTCGGTGATGGCTTCTTTGAACAGCGCCGTTTCGGCGGCTTCGAGCTCGGTTCCGGAAAGATCGTCCAGGTTCGCCCCGGCCGCGTTGGAAACCTTTTCAAACACCATCTGAAAATAGTCGGTTGCGGAAAAGCCCAATTCGGCTTTCACTTTATACAATTCGATTTTTTTCTGGTATTTTTTAGCCAGGTCTCCTCCGGTCCAACCTTTGGCATACTGTTTCAGTACATCGATGGAGCGCTTCCAAAATTGGAGCGTGGTCGGTACCGGCATGTTGTACAGCACGCGGATGCCGAGTTTCAGTGCGTCCGGGCCACTGAGCATGGGACGGAAAAAAACCGTTTCCAATTCCTGTCCCAGATAGGATTTGGGATTTTCAATCAATTTTGCCATAAATGGTGTTTTCTAACGGGTAAATAAGTTTTTCATATCGTTTTCATAAGCTGCGGCATTTCCCTGCCGGCTGGTTTCCCAGGTAATCGGATCTTCCTTGGGCAGCGTTTGAGTCGCTTTGGCTTTCAGTTTGGCGTTCTGGGCTTCCAATTCGACAATCCGGTTTTGGAGTTCAATCATCCCAGGATGATCGGACGGTAGAGTCGGATTGTCGCATTGCAGGATTTGTTGTTCCAAATCCCGAATGGCGGTTTCGGAGATCGGAAATTCATGGCTAGGGCCGGTCCCATCGGCTTGCGGTTTTTTTTGGAGGTTCAACCGCTCCAGCATGTTTTTCCAGGTCTCGCGGATTTTGTATGTTTTTTTTCTTCGGTCGGTATTAAATCGGACGGGATTTCCGGTAGTTCAAGCCTATGGAGCCATTGTCGGGCATCGTTGGAAATGGCTTCGGCGGCAATGATCCGGTCGGTCAACCCCAGTTCGATGGTCTCCTTCGGCGCCAGCCATTCACCTTTTCCGTTGTTTCGGCTCATCAACTGCACAAAATGCCGGACTTCTCGTGCTGCGGCCTGGGCGTAAATGGCGGCGATCCGTTGGTCCGTTT
>JAJQAW010000115.1:1180-6848 GCA_021203585.1 Rikenellaceae bacterium | reverse complement strand
CCTTCCGCCTGGGAAGAGCATTGGTGGATCAGATACAGGGCATTTTGCGAAATTTCCCGGTTTCCTTTCGTGGCGGCTTGGGCAATAATCGTGGCCGCCGAAGCGGCATATCCGTAGCAGCGGGTAATAATCCGGCAATCCAATCCGGTCAGGTAATCGTAGATCAGTAATGCCTCCTGTACACTACCGCCCATTGACCGAATATGAATAATCAGGGTTTGCATTTGCTCCCGTGGAATGTCATTCAATTAATACCGAAGGGATTCGTAGGTGGAAGCCACCCGCTCGGGACGGGTAGTATCCCGGTGATCGGGGCTTCCGATGAGCCCTTCGATATGGATTTCTATCGTTCCTTCGGAAAGGTTCCGAATCGTCATGTTTTCTCTCATCATCGATTAATTTGAGGGTTGAAATTAACGGAGGGGAATCCGTGGCGTTTTATACGGAAGTGGACACTGTGTTTTCCGCCTGGTCCAGATTGATGTCTTTGTAATAATACATGCATTTGCGCACGTATTTGTAGGTACAGGCGAAGATTTCGGTCGCTCTCCACATGGCGTTTAGTTTGGATTCTCCCGCCAGCATCAGTTCCCGGACATGTTCCCGGATCAGCAGCACTTTTACTAGCGTGCTGTCGATCACTCCGAGCCGGAACAACAGATCGACTACCGCCGGTCCGTCGTGCGGGCAAAGGGACTGCACGAGTTGATGCAGTCTTTTTTGGTAAATATTCATCGTTTTGGATTAAAGTTCGACCGAGAAAACGCATCGAGCGCTTTGAGTGCTGTCGGGGCGGTAACCGGAGATTTCCAGCAACCGGGCTCGTATTTTTTCACCGCGGATGTGAAAAACGAAAGAGCCGCGGAAGTTCCGGTTCAGGGAGTTGGGGTGAAGAATCTGTTCCAGGTCTCCGGGGCGGAGGTGCAGGTAAACGGTTAATTTTTTGCCCGAATTAATCTGGCGGTACCGGTCTAAGTGATAATTCTTCAAACCCAATTGTCCGCCGATATCTTCGAAACAAAGGGTATACCAGTCTTCACCAGCCGAATGGAACATCACCAGGGGATATTGCCGACCATAACCAGGCCACCCCCAGGTTTCCCCATCGGGTAAATTTTTGAGGCACAGGTACCGCACAATTTTAGCGGGAAAGTTCAGGGAAGCCTTGTTTTCGCGATCTCCCGCTACGATCATGGAGGCGTGAGGAGCGGAGGCTAGGGAGTCTGTTTCATCTTTGGTTGCAGTAAACAACGGATTGGTGATCGTGTGGGAATCCGGAGCCGCGAAGCGGTTTTCCACGTTAGCCTCCCAGCTGCCGTATACAGTTCCCCACCACGCATTTACCCGGTCCACTGCCGCATCGCCCGGGCGGTATCGGTAGCTTTCAATCCGGTGACGGTCGGCCCCCCATTCCTCGAGAATGATCTCTTGTTCCGGATCGATTTTCGCTGTCCAGTCCGTTTCGTTCTCGTGGGTGAGAAAAGTGAACCGAGGTTCCACACAGACGGTTTTGGTGCTTTCATCGGTATAGAAATAAAGTCCGAAGAGGTGGGCAATGGCCCGAATCAGCCGGATCTGCGGGATATTGTGGGCGAAAAGGGAAGCAAAGGCGACGGGATCGCCGGTCACCGGCATTCGGTAAAACCGGGGTTTGACCGTAGCGCTGCTGTACAGGGTCATTTCCGTGTCCAGTTCTCCCTGAAAAACGATTCGGTCCAGAAAAACCGGCTTGCTGTGGTTGCACAGTCGGAGCGATACTGAAAATTGGGCTTCGACTTCCATCTGTTCCGGCAATTAGCTATAATCCTGATCGGCATACAAAGCCCATCGGTTCTCCTCCGCCGGCTGATAGTTTCCATCCGTTTCGTACTCCAAGGTAGTCCTTACGGGATCAAAGGCCATGTGCACCGGGAAGAGGGTTCCGGAGAAATCAAACACCTCCACCGCTCCGTTGGCATCGTATACACTCAGGCGTTTTTCCCGCTCCGAAAGTTCCGGGGTGCAAAATATCCAGTAATCGCCCGCACTACCCGGAATATTTTTTCTGTCCGGCAAAGGATTGTTCAGAACCGTATCGAAGACCGTAGCTCCATCCCACAGGATTTTATCGACGCCGATCAGTTCGGAGGGTGAGCCCAACCGTATCCGGGTCGAATACCGGCATTCGAATTGAAAGCCGGCCACAATATCTTGATCCGGAACGAAGGCCGGGCGGCCATCCATCATTCGAAAACTCTCACCGAACCACCGCGCAGCTTCATCGTAGGGATTTCCCGAATAAGGCAGGGGTGCATCCACCCAATTTCCCACCTGGTGTAGACCGGCTGTTCCTCGGGCCATGATCCTCCCTTGAGAATCGGCAGTGGCCGTTGCGGATTCGGCTGACCGCAGGGCCGCGAAATCCATCCGGATGAACGCTTGCGGATCGGTATGTGCCGGGTAATATCCGCTCATATACAGACTTTTGAAAAAATCCTCGTTCAGGAACTGAGATTTTATTCGATAACCCGCCTGCTCCATAATCCCATCCAATAGCGATTTGATTTGTACGAACGGATGGTAATTTTCATCGTTCAATTCCTGAAGCTTCACTTGACTATTTCCGTAGTCCGGATAATCGTCCCGTTTGACCGGTAGAAACCGGAGCGGCGAAGAATCGCTCCAGCTTTCCTGAATCGTATCTGCGGAAAGAATCTCCTCATAAGCCAGGGGCAAATCCATGAGCCTGGAACGGGAAGCGAGGCGGATCCATTCCGGAGGGGGAACCAAGAGCCGAATGAGATAACTTCCGCTGCCATCCGTCCGTGACCGGCTGCGGACCAACTCGATATTTCCGCGAAACAGGGGAATCCCGTTGACCACCAGTCTACCCGTAGGCGGGCTTTGATTAAACAGCCGGGAGGCCAGGGTCTGTTCGGCAAATTGCATAATCGAGCGGTTGAGGGCGGTAAACGGGATTTCGAATTCAAACTGTTGCTCCAGCTGGGAAGCCGGTTCGGTCAGGGCCTCTATGGAAATAAAGAGCGCAAGGGTACATTCGGGCGAGAGTTCTACGGCTCGCCCGTCGATGATTAGTTCGATCATAGTTAGTAGGACTGGAAGTGGACCGGATCGGATAATTCAAAACGGATCTCGATTTCCGTTCGATCCGGATGGTGGAGCTCAATTTGATCGGTAAGTACGCGCACCGGCGTAAAAATGGCTTGCCGCACCAGCCAGACCCGGGGTGCTCCGAGGATTTGGCTTAACCAACGATCCTGCGCCAGGGTACGGCTGGCCGTCACAGCAAGGAATTCTTCGCGGCCGGCTGCAGCTGTGGTTTCCCAACCCGTTGCCGCCTGATGCTCTCTTTTGTCGATTTTTTGTAAAATCCGGTGCCGGCCTTCAAAACTGTGGAAATCGATACCGCCCTGCCGGTTCCACTAGGCCAGGCGTATAGGGCTGCAGTGAGTGGTATTTATGCGGTATTCCTGTCTCACCGCGAGTTAGTATTCGGCATGTATTTCTACGGTAAACCGGGAAAATTTATCCCAGCAGTAACCGCTTTCCCGCAACCGTTGCTCCAGGTGCGGACCGTTGAGAATCAGCGCCAGTAGTTGGGGGCGATCCACCGTTTTTGCACCCAGGTTCACCTCCACCGGTTCGGTATCCGCACCATAAAACAAAGCCCGGGCGGAAATAAGACCTTCTTGCGTAATCCAGCAGAATTCATCCTGTTCCTCGCGGCCCAGAAGCCGAATGAAATCTTCCCGCAAAGGCTCGTTCCGTCCGACCGAAGCGATTCCGGCGGTATGAGCCACCTGCCAAAGCTGGCGCGGACCGCCGATGCAACTGAAAAAAATGCGTTGAGGTGCCTCGATCACGGCGCAGGTTTGACAGGCAAACGGTTCGATCCGAATCTGGCTCCGAAGGTAATCCGAGACATTCAAGGTACAGGAAGGAATTTCCGTCACTTTTTTTATCCCGATCTTTTCCGTTAATCCGGAATTATAAATACTGATTTCTTCTCCCTGTTCTTGTTCTGCCACCGAAACGGTATAGAGCAGATCGCCAAAAGCTGGGAAAACGGGTCGGGTGCCTGAAGGAGCTGCATACAGTTTCAGGCGTGATTCAGCGGCATGCAATACAAAATATCCGCTTCGATAGTGACCGTTAGAGCGATTTCGCCATAGTGGGTGAGAGCCGATTCGGTCGGAAGACAGGAAATCAGCCGCACGTTCAGTACCCGTTCATGGTTTTCCAGGGTATGGATCATGCCCAGGGCATGCTTTTCGAGTCCTTCCCGCACATTTTCTTTCTCCAGGGCCGTATGATTTCCACCTTTTTCCAGAAGCAGGAACGAAAGCTTATATGTCAGGTATCCTTCCCTTCTTCCGATCTTTCCGGTCAGTGCCAACGGTTGATGCCAAATGGTCGGAAATTTCAGTTGGCCGGAAGTTAATCCGCGTACAGGTCCGCCGTCGAACGACCAGCGATTGGCCTGTGCATAATTGTTCATGGATTCGATAATCGGGTTCATAGCGTTAATTTTCAGTGGGAAGATAGAAGGATAGCACTTTTTTCATTTCCTTGATTTCCCGAGCGATATGCGTAGCGCGGGTCACGGAAAGTTTTTCCCGTTGGCGAATCTCGACGATTTGACCGACGGCATCGTGGGCGGCATCGAGCAGATCGATGGCTTTTTGGGTGGCATCATCCGGTGTAGGCATCGGCGCACCCGGGGCGCAGGGAACTCTTTTCATAGACCAAAAGTTTTGAGTGTTGTTCAATAAGTGAACCGTAGTCCGGGATATTTTCCGGGCATTGTTCGGCAAAGATACAACATCAAAACCCTTTTGTCAAGAGTTTTGTTCAAAAAACGAATAAAAAAGATTAAAATTCGAACTAATTCGGCTCCGGGAAGCTTTTCACCACTGCTTCAAAAATGCGGACGGCTTCTTCCATGGAGCCGAAGTGCTTTCCGCCTGCCGCGTTTTTATGACCTCCTCCGTTGTACCATTGCCGGGCCATCCGGTTTACATCGATATCGCCTTGCGAGCGGAGGGATACTTTAATGCATTCCCGGGTCTCCAGGAAAAAGGCGGTCAGGGAGACGTTTTTGATCGAAAGTGGGAGATTCACGAACCCTTCGCTATCGCCCGGCTGAAAATGGTAGATTTTTTGTTTCTCCTTATCCAAAGACATGTAGGCGGCTCGGTGACCGGGGATCAACTGCATTTTTTCATTGAGCATGTAACCCATTAGTCTCATCCGGTCGGCGGAATAATTGTCGTAGACAGCGATATGTAATTTTGCCGGTTCCACCCCCTTTTCTACCAGTCGGGCTACTGCGCGGAAAAGCGCAGGGGTCAATTGCCCGAAGGAAAAATTTCCCGTATCGGTATTAATTCCCACATAAAGGGCTTCTGCGACCGGGTAGCTGATCTGGTTTTCCCATCCCAACGCTTCTACGATTTCATACACCAGCAGTGATGTAGAGGATGCGCCCGTATCGGAGAAGGTCAGATCGAATTCCTGGGGCGGTTCGAGATGGTGATCGATGAGCACGCGGATGGCCCGGGAATTTTTTTCGATTTCTTCACCGAGCTGTTCCAACCGGCTGATGTTGTTGAAATCCAGGCAAAAAATTATTTCCGAACCGGCAATGAAATCCGCACACGGCTCCGGT
>JAJQAW010000115.1:0-1170 GCA_021203585.1 Rikenellaceae bacterium | reverse complement strand
CGGATACGGAGTGGGTACGAAAAACCGTACCCGATGGCCTTTGTTCCGTAGCACATGCGCCCAGGCCAGACCCGAGCCGATAGCGTCGCCATCCGGATTGATGTGGGAAACGATGGTAATTTGTTTCGGTTCTGTCAAAAGAGCCTGTAATTGTTCGATACGATTTTTTTCGATCATCATAAAGCATATTATATAGTATAGTATTATTCCGCCTCGGTCCCCCATCCGGGCGCGGTAATGGTAATTTCCTGTCCGTCGGGTGTGGTCA
The DNA here is from genome assembly GCA_021203585.1 of Rikenellaceae bacterium. Classification (GTDB taxonomy): domain Bacteria; phylum Bacteroidota; class Bacteroidia; order Bacteroidales; family Rikenellaceae; genus JAJQAW01. Next base: position 902 of record JAJQAW010000115.1, on the reverse strand, counting down.
GTGCGCAGCCTTTATTTTCCGCTACCATATGCCCGATGATTTCCGTACCGGGAATCTGCGAAACCTCCTGTTGTTTTTCCAGCGGGACGGTAAACAGCAATTCATAATCGTCTCCTCCGTTCAGTGCGGCTACTACCGAGTCGATGTTCAACTCTTCGGCCAGAGCAAAACTCTCTTGGGCGATGGGAAGCCGGTTTAAGTAGATCCGGGCTCCTGTACGCGAAGCACGGCAAATTTGAAGGAGATCGGAAGCCAGCCCATCCGAGAGATCGATCATTGAGGTGGGTAAGAGTGCCGCTTTGGCCATTTCCTCGATCACCAGTCGGGGGGCTTCGGGGCGTAGTTGACGTTGCAGCAGGTATTCGTATCCGTCGAACCGAGGCTGTGGATGGTCTATTCCCTCGAGCACCCGTTTTTCCCGGTCCAGTAGTTTCAGTCCCAGGTATGCGGAACCCAGATCCCCCGTTACACAGATCAGATCGTTGATTTTTGCTCCGCTTCGGTAGACCACTTTCCCTTTATTGGCCCGTCCGATGGCGGTGATCCCCAGCGTCAGACCGGTCAGCGAAGCCGAAGTATCCCCGCCGATCAAATCGAGGTGGTATTGCTCGCAAGCCATGCGAATTCCCTGATAAATCTCTTCGATTTGTTCAAGGGAAAAGCGGGAGGAAATACCGATCGATACAATAATTTGTTTCGGGAGACCGTTCATAGCATACACATCGCAGATCCCCACTACGACGGTTTTATATCCTAGATGTACCAGCGGCGTGTAAGTCAAGTCGAAATGAATCCCTTCGAGCAATAAATCGGAACTTACCAACGTTATATCACTTCCCGAGTCTATTACGGCAGCGTCGTCCCCGGGTCCTTTAAGCGAGTGTGCATGAGTCAACGAAAAG
>JAJQAW010000109.1:2296-14013 GCA_021203585.1 Rikenellaceae bacterium | reverse complement strand
GCTCTCGGCAGCATTGAACGGCGGCATTACCGAGAAAACGTATATCGGGGCTATTTTGGTCGAAATGGCCCATTCCGCTTCGCTAGTTCACGACGATATCATCGACGAAGCCTTTATGCGCCGCGGACAGTTATCGGTCAATGCCATCTGGCGTTCACGTACCGCGGTACTGGTTGGGGATTATATCCTGGCACAGGCGCTGCGCATTACGGCCAAAAACAATGCCTCCGAATTGTTGAGTACCCTGATCGAATCCTTTGAAAAACTCTGTGAAGGAGAACTGATCCAACTCGAACACGCATCGAAACTCGATATGACCGAACAGGCCTATTTCGATGTGATCTACCGTAAAACGGCTTCCCTGTTGGGTTCCGCCGCTGCCATCGGGGCGCAATCCACCGACGCTCCGAAAGAATCCGTCTCCCGGATGAAACGGCTGGGCGAATGCATCGGCATGGCTTTCCAAATCAAAGACGACCTACTGGATTACGAACCGTCGGCCAAAACGGGAAAATCTTCCGGTAATGATTTGAAAGAACGGAAAATAACCCTTCCCCTACTTTATCTGCTCAACCAAAGCCCGGAAAAGGAACGCAAAAAATTGATCGGCCAGATCAGTACCGTTCGCGACAACGAAAAAAACGTGACCCACATTCAAAAAAAAGTCATCGAATCGGGAGCGGTCGGTTATGCCGAACAAGTGATGCGGGATTACGAACAACAGGCTTTGAACATCCTTCGGGAATATCCGAAATCTCCCATCCGGGAATCCCTGGAACTCTACTGTCATTTCATTTTGAAGCGAAAAAAATAACCCTTGGAAATTGTCCAGGTCATCCAGTCGGAACTGCGACTTTTAGAACCGACGCCAAACCGAGCGCCATCAAGCTTGCTTGAATGGCCGAGGTGCGAAGGAAGAAGCCAAAGGCAAAGTCGCCCAAATCGTCGCTTTTTGAAAAAAGCGACACCAAAAACTTTTGGGCGATTCTGCGAATCGCATGTCTCATTCACATAATTATCCGGAAAAATTGCTCGGGTAAAATATTCGATGTAATTTTACACCGTTAAAAGGATCAGCACCGATGATCCGCAGTGGAAGGATTTGGCCGATTGCAAACCACGTGAAAAAAATGCTAAAGTAGCGTCTTTTTTTATTTACAATCATCCTTTTTACTTCCTGCTTTTTTATGAACCGCCCGGCAAAAGGGACGCACGGTTGTGTCCGCGATGGGCTTAAACATTGAAAAAATGGGATATTTGTTTACATCGGAATCCGTGTCCGAAGGACACCCCGACAAAGTGGCGGACCAAATTTCGGACGCCATTCTCGATGAATTTTTACGCAAGGACAGTAACTCCAAAGTAGCCTGCGAAACACTGGTGACCACCGGATTGAGTGTCATCGCCGGGGAAGTGCGCTCGGAAGCCTATGTGGACGTACAGACAGTTGCCCGCGGGGTGATCAACCGCATCGGTTACACCCAATCGGACTACATGTTCGACGGCAATTCCTGCGGCATCCTCTCGGCTATCCATGAACAATCGCCGGACATCAACCAGGGGGTGGTACGTGAAAGCGCCGACGAGCAGGGAGCCGGAGACCAGGGGATCATGTTCGGGTATGCCTGCACCGAAACCAAGGAGCTGATGCCGGCCGCGCTGATGCTCTCGCACATGATCTTACAGGAACTGGCCGACATCCGCCGGGAAGGAAAAGAGATGACCTACCTGCGGCCGGATGCCAAGAGCCAGGTAACCATCGAGTACGGCGACAACAACCGCGCGAAACGGGTACACACCATTGTCGTATCCACCCAGCACGACGAATTCATCACCGGTGGTGACGAAAAAGCCGACGAGCGGCTGATGCAGGAAAAGATCCGGGAAGATGTGCTGAATATCCTGATGCCGCGCGTGAAAGTACGTCTGCAGAAAGGCGACGACTGCCTGGCCGACCTGATTCAAGACGATTACATCCTGCACGTCAACCCGACCGGCAAATTCGTGATCGGCGGACCGCACGGCGACACCGGACTGACGGGCCGCAAAATCATCGTGGACAGCTACGGCGGACGTGCCGCACACGGCGGCGGTGCTTTTTCGGGCAAGGACAGTTCCAAAGTGGACCGCTCGGCCGCCTACGCCGTACGCCATATCGCCAAAAATATGGTAGCCGCCGGGGTGGCAGAAGAAATCGAAGTACAGGTAGCTTACGCCATCGGCATCGCCAAACCGGTCAGCATTTTCGTGGATACGAAATGTTCTGCTAAAGTAAATATGACCGATGGAGAGATCGCCCGCAAGATCGAAGAAATTTTCGATCTACGCCCGGCCAAAATCGTGGAACGGTTCGGTCTGCGCAACCCGATTTTCGAACCGACAGCGGCCTACGGACATTTTGGCCGCACACCGTACCGGACCGAGGTATCTGTCGTTGAAAATGGCTCTCCGGCCACCCGTACGGTCGATTTCTTCGCCTGGGAAAAACTGGACGAAGTGGAGACGATCCGCCGGGCATTCGGAATCGATTGATTTCGGCATCCTGCCTTTTCGGGGCAATACCGTTCAGGGAGAAGTTTTCCTAAACTTCCGCGCTGACCTGGACGAGCACTACAAATATGCAGAGTAAAGCGGGAAAACAACTGATCCGCGAAAGCGGATACGTACCGAATTCACCGGTAAGCCTTTGACCATCCCGGAAATAACGGGACGCTGTACCGTAAACCGGAGAAAAAGCACTATTTTTGTTCCATGCCGTACTCCGGCATGGAACTTTTATTTTGTGAAAAAATCTGAAATCAGGATACGGAATGAAACTGTGGCAAAAAAATACGGACGTTAATAAAGCGGTGGAAGAATTTACGGGGGGCCGTGACCGGGAGATGGACGGTTACCTGGCCGAAGCCGATGTACTGGGTTCGCTGGCCCATACCCGGATGCTCGAATCGATCGGCCTGCTGACCAAAGAGGAACTGGATGTGGTACAACGGGAGCTAAAAAAAATCTACGCCGAAATTAAAGCCGGGAATTTCACCATCGACGAAGGGGTGGAAGACGTCCATTCGCAGGTCGAGTTTCTATTGACCGAACGAATAGGCGAGGTCGGTAAAAAAATCCACAGCGGCCGTTCCCGAAACGACCAGGTGCTGGTCGACCTGAAAATTTTCCTGCGCCGGCAAATCTGGGAGATCGTGGGCGATGTGGAAGAACTTTTCCAAACCCTGCAAACTTTGTCGCAGAAGCATAAAGACGTACTCATGCCCGGCTATACTCATTTACAGGTTGCCATGCCGTCCTCCTTCGGACTGTGGTTCGGGGCTTACGCGGAAAGCCTGGTGGATGACGTGCAAATGCTATACGCCGCATACAAAGTTTGTAATAAAAACCCACTGGGATCGGCGGCCGGATACGGTTCTTCCTTTCCGCTCAACCGGACCATGACCACCGAACTGCTGGGCTTTGAATCCTTGAACTTCAACGTGGTATATGCCCAGATGGGCCGTGGAAAAACCGAGCGCATACTCTCGCAGGCTATCTCATCGGTAGCCGCCACCTTGAGCCGGCTGGCTATGGACAACATCATGTACCTGAACCAGAATTTCGGCTTCATTTCCTATCCGCCGGAACTGACTACCGGATCGAGCATTATGCCGCATAAGAAAAATCCGGATGTCTGGGAAATCATGCGCGGCAAGTGCAACATGCTCCAAGCGCTGCCCAACCAGATCGCTATGCTGACCACCAATCTGCCGCTGGGATATAACCGCGATCTGCAACTACTAAAAGAAGTACTCTTCCCGGCCATTGCAGACCTGAAAAACTGCCTGCAAATGGCTAAATTTATGCTGGAACATATTTCCGTCCGGGATAACATCCTGGACGACTCGAAATACGAATACCTGTTCAGCGTGGAAGTGGTCAATAAAATGGTGCTGGACGGTGTGCCGTTCCGTGAGGCTTACAAATGCATCGGGATGGATATCGAAAACGGTACTTACCAGGCCGAGCGAAGTGTAAATCATTCGCATGAAGGCAGTATTGGCAACCTTTGTACCGACGGTATCACCGCACTGATGGACGAAATTGTTTCCGATTTCCGGTTCGATATCGTAGAGGAGGCAGAGCAGCGTTTGACCCAATAGGAAAACGGATTTTTCTTCCTCTAACGAAAATATCAAAGATACCATATAGAAGAAGGACTCTGATGAATATCAGTCCTTGTTTTATCCACATGAAAAACCCCGTCCGCGGATTCGAACAGGGGCGTGAAAGTTTACGAGTATGGGGATCGCAAGTGCTACAACATAGAAAACGGAAGGCAGTTACCTATCCGCACCCAAGAAACGCCCTCGCCTTCACACGCAAACCAACAACGCCTTTTCCGCAACGGAAAGACGTTGAGCTTATTTCATGCGGGTCTGCAAATTTGCGGCTCCATCCAATTCCATGTACGTAAGCCTGTGTTCGCCGCAGTCAGTCAGGGATTGTCCAAGACTTTTTACACACATCCAGATAGAATTATTCCGGAATCTATTCCTCCGGTTGCAAAACTCCGTCATTAAATTCAGCAATCCATTGCCATCTTTCCCGCTATTGTCAAAGAAATAAGCGCGAAGCGAAAGTTTCAATACATTCTGCAGCCGACGGGCAACCGGTTCCTCCTTTTTCTATGGCGCCCACCGGCAAAAATCCGCATTTGAACGCGGTTTATATGGATGTTTACTTCTTTTGTGGATACCGATTGAAAAAATAAATGTCATAAACATGAAGCAGGGCCCCTCTCGGTAGACCCCGCCCCATTTACATGTTGTCGTATCGTTATTAATACATTTGCACTATTCAGCGGCTTTGTCTTCAGCCGCTTCCTCGGCATTCTCCGCAGCTGCAGGAGCTTCCTCCGCCGTTTCGGGAGCCGCTTCGATCAGCAGTTCTTCCGTAGTCGCCGTAAGTTCTTCTACCGCCTGAGCCGTTTCCGCCTTAGGTGCTTCCGGTTTTTCGTCCTCACCTGATTTTTGGCCTTTACGGCCGCTACGGGTTTTCGGTTTTTCGGCCGCTTTCTTCTCCGGTGTGTAAACCGTGTTGAAGTCAACCAGCTCGATGAAACACATCTCGGCGCCGTCACCCAACCGGAAACCGGTTTTCAGGATACGGGTGTATCCGCCCGGACGATCGCCGATCGCCGGAGCCACTACACGGAATAGTTCCGTAACGGCTTCCTTCTGTTTCAGGTAGCTGAAAGTGGTGCGACGAGAGTGAGTCGTATCGTTTTTCGACTTGGTGATGATCGGCTCTACGAATTGCTTCAAAGCCTTCGCTTTCGGCACCGTAGTCTTGATCCGTTTGTGCAGGATCAGCGAGCAAGCCAGATTGGACAACATCGCTTTACGGTGTCCGGCTTGACGGCCTAAGTGATTAAAACTTTTATTATGTCTCATTTTTGTAAACGTTTAAACGACATCCCCGAGGGTTCGCCTTCTTTTAACACTATGCTTCCGGAGTCGCTCTACTTTCGGTTGTCCCGGTTTGAACTGAAATGGTTTTTTTCGTACTTCGGATCTGTGTGCTTTCGCCCATCACTCCGGATCCGAGAGGCTTTCGCCCGCATTCCCGTTTCCCCGGAACCGGCCTAGTTTCAGCACGGCCCCCGGTTACACCGCTAGTCCTTATCCAGTTTATACTGGGCCATGTCCATACCGAAGTGGAGATTCAGCGACTCGAGCAATTCGTCCAACTCGGAAAGAGATTTCTTTCCGAAGTTGCGGAATTTCAACAAATCGTTGCGGTGGAAGCGAACCAGGTCGCCTACCGTTTCCACTTCAGCGGCTTTGAGGCAGTTCAGCGCGCGCACCGACAGGTCCTGATCCGAAAGTTTCGTTTTCAGGAGCTGGCGCATGTACAGTACATCTTCGTCGAACTCTTCAGTCGCGTTGTTTTCTTCGAGGTTCAGCGTGATTTTCTCGTCCGAGAAGAGCATGAAATGGTGAATCAGGATTTTCGCCGCCTCTTTCAAAGCGTCTTTCGGATGGATCGAACCGTCCGTGATGATCTCCAGGTTCAGCTTCTCGTAGTCGGTCTTTTGCTCTACGCGCCAGTTGTCTACCGAGAATTTCACGTTTTTGATCGGCGTATGGATCGAGTCGATCGGCAGCAGGCCGAACTCTGCATCCACCGGAGCGTTCTCTTCGGCCGGAACGTAACCGCGCCCCTTGCCGATTGTCAGCTCCAACTGCATCTTGACATCGCTGTCCAGGTGGCAGATCACCAGATCGGGATTGAGTACCTTGAAGTTGGTCAGGAAATTTGAAATGTGCCCTGCAGTCAGTTCGGTCAGGCCCGCCACGTTGACCGTTACCTTTTCGAAATCGGTATTCTCGACGGTACGCATAAAACGCACCTGTTTGAGGTTGAGAATGATGTCAATCATCCCCTCCATCACGCCGGGAATAGCGGCGAACTCGTGGCTGACTCCGGCCACTTTCACAGTAGTGATAGCATACCCCTCCAATGAAGAAAGAAGAATGCGGCGAAGCGCGTTACCGATGGTCATCCCGAAACCCGGCTCCAACGGACGGAATTCGAAAACACCGTGGGTTGAGCTGGAGTCCAGTATGATGACCTTTTCAGGTTTTTGGAATGCTAATATTGCCATAAGATATGCTCCTTCTGTTAAAATGACTACTTAGAGTACAATTCGACGATCAACTGTTCTTTGATGTTCTCGGGAATTTCCGCGCGCTCGGGGCGCTGCAGGAATTTACCGGTCATCGAAGCGCCGTCCCACTCGATCCACGAGTAACGGGTGCGGCTTCCGCCCAGTGCGTTCTGAATGACTTCTAAGGATTTTGATTTTTCACGTACGCCTACCGTATCGCCCGGACGAACCCGATACGAAGCGATGTTCACGACAGCGCCGTTTACAGTAATGTGACGGTGCGATACGAGCTGGCGGGCTGCGGCGCGCGTCGGGGCCAGGCCCATGCGGTACACCACGTTGTCCAGACGGCTTTCGAGCAGGCGAAGTAGGTCTTCACCCGTGATGCCCCCCATACGGGCAGCTTCCTCGTAAGCGCGGCGGAACTGTTTTTCCTGCACTTCGTAAATCGCTTTTGCTTTTTGTTTTTCAAGCAGCTGAGTACCATACTCCGATACTTTTTTACGCTTGCGGGCCAGTCCGTGTTGTCCCGGAGGGTAGTTCTTTTTTTCGAACGATTTATCCGCGCCGTAGATCGGTTTACCGAATTTACGGGCGATTTTGGTTTTTGGTCCTATGTATCTTCCCATGGTTTAGATTTTTTTTCAAATTAATCATTGAATACGTGCCGGTTAACTATACACGTCTTCTTCCGGGAGGACGACATCCATTGTGCGGAAGCGGAGTCACGTCAACGATTTCAATGACCTCGATGCCAGCGCCGTGGATCGTACGGATAGCGGACTCACGTCCCGCACCCGGACCTTTCACATATACTTTTACTTTGCGCAGGCCTGCGTCGTAAGCAACCTTGGCGCAATCCGAAGTCGCGGTCTGCGCAGCGTACGGGGTGTTCTTTTTAGAACCGCGGAAGCCCATTTTACCGGCTGAGCTCCAGCTGATCACGTCGCCGTTACCGTTAGCGATCGTAACTATCACGTTGTTGAAAGTAGAGTATACGTGAACCTGGCCCGTGCCGTCCACTTTAACCACTCTCTTTTTAACATTTCCTGATTTTTTTGCCATAACTGTTTACAATTACTTGGTTGCTTTCTTCTTGTTAGCGACAGTTTTCTTACGTCCTTTGCGGGTACGAGCGTTGTTTTTCGTACTTTGTCCGCGTACCGGAAGGCCGATACGGTGACGAATTCCGCGGTAGCAACCGATGTCCATCAGTCGTTTGATATTCAGCTGGATGGTAGAACGGAGTTCTCCTTCCACTTTCAGACCTTCGTCAGCGATAGCGGTACGGATCAAGCCGACCTGCTCGTCCGACCAGTCTTTTACTTTGGTGTCGTAGTCAATTCCTGCTTTATCGAGGATCTGGCGGGCCGTGCTGCGACCGACGCCGTAGATATAGGTCAGCCCTATTTCCCCGCGTTTGTTCTTGGGTAAGTCTACACCGACAATACGTGCCATAAAATTTACTTTCTTGTGTTTTTAAAAAACAATTAACATTAACCGAGATTACCCTTGGCGCATTTTGAACTTGGGGTTCTTTTTGCAGATCACGTACAAGCGGCCTTTGCGCTTGACGACCTTGCAATCCTCGCTTCTTTTTTTGATAGATGCTCTGACTTTCATCGATTTGTGTGTGTTTGGTTTAACCGGCAAATACCCACTGGCGGCCCGTTCCCCGGAAAAAAACCGGCGGCCGGCCGAGGATTCTGTCCGCTACTTGTAACGGAACGATATCCGACCTTTTGACAAGTCATAAGGCGACATCTCTACCTTTACCTTGTCCCCGGGCAGGATTTTGATGTAGTGCATCCGCATCTTGCCGGAAATGTAGGCTGTGATCACGTGACCGTTATCCAACTCTACGCGAAACATCGCGTTGGACAGTGCCTCGATGATCGTCCCGTCTTTTTCAATCGCAGCTTGTTTTGCCATTCGTTAATTGGATGAAAAATTTGGTTTTGTGTCGGTCCTTGTAAAAAATGGGTCATCCGCCTGTAGGCTCGCTCGTTCCCCGCTCGGATTTGTTGGCTCCCGCGTACCTGCCGGGTCACCCGGCTGGAACTGCGACTTTTACAAAGTCGTCCAAATCGTCGCTTTTTGCAAAAAGCGACACCAAAAACTTTTGGGCGATCCTTTGGATCGCATGACTCCTATCTGTAAAGAACTTCCACGGTTCGAAGATTCGTTCCAGGCTGCGGAACGCGTCCGCCTTTCTGAAATCCACTCCCGGTATTCTAAGCGTTTCCACCCTGAATACCCTCGATAAACTCAAACGTTGTCAGAACATCGGCCCCATCGTTGGTTACGGCCACGGCAAACTCGAAGTGTGCCGAAGGTTTTCTATCGCGCGTACGTACTGTCCAGCCATCTCGTTCGAAAACGACGTAGCGGTCTCCCATGTTGATCATTGGTTCGATACAGATCACCAGCCCCTCTTTCAATAAAGGTCCGCGTCCCTTTGCACCGTAGTTGGGAACCTCGGGGGACTCATGCATATTGCGTCCCAGCCCGTGACCTACCAATTCTCGTACCACAGAAAAACCGTTCATTTCGGCGTGCTCTTGCACAGCGTGCGCTATATCGCCGATGCGATTTCCAACACGTACCTGTGCGACACCCTTATAAAGAGCTTCTTTGGTGACGTTCAGCAGCCTCTGAACATCCGGAGCTATCTCCCCCACGGCAAAAGTATATGCCGAATCGCCATAAAACCCCTTCATAATCGTGCCGCAATCCACCGAAATGATATCGCCTTCCTTTAAAATCAGTTTGTCCGACGGAATCCCGTGGACCACCTGTTCATTGACAGAAATACACAATGAATTCGGAAAACCGTTGTAGCCCAGAAAGCCAGGCACCGCCCCATGGTCACGTATAAAAGCCTCGGCGATGCGGTCCAATTCCAACGTGCTTACGCCCGGTCGAACATGTTTGCCCACTTCTGCTAAGGTCCTCGATACGAGCATGTTGTTCTCACGAAGCAGCTCGATTTCTTCCTCTGTCTTGTAGTTTATCATCTATATAAAAGAACCTGAAAAACGGAAATTCTCAGGTCTTTTCCCATAAAATTGCGACGAAAGTAATTGATTTTCCGCAATTTTCCAAATAAAAGTCCCTGAACGGGTTTCCATTCTCCCGTAGAGAAAAAGGGAACCGGGAAAGTATAAAACGTTCCCGGCCTCCCGTTTATTATACACCCTGGCGGCCTTTCAGACGGCCGGTCTTCATCAGACCGTCGTAGTGGCGCGAGAGCAGGTGGCTTTCGATTTGCTGCAGCGTATCGAGTACCACACCCACGAGGATCAGCAGCGATGTTCCGCCGAAAAACGCAGCGAATTGGTTGTTCACTCCGATCATTTGAGCGAAGGACGGCAGAATCGCGATCACACCGAGTGATACCGATCCCGGAAGCGTGATTCGCGTCATGATGTTATCCAGGTATTCAGCCGTTTTCTTACCCGGTTTGATACCCGGTATGAACCCGCCGTTTTTCTTCATATCATCCGCCATCTGAGTGGTGTTGATAGTGATCGCCGTATAAAAGTACGTGAACCCTACCACGAGGATAAAGAAAGAAAAGTTATACCAGAATCCGGTGATGTTACCGAAAGTAGCGGCAAATCCTGGGAACCAGCGTCCAAACTGCATCGGCAGGAACATCAACGCCTGGGCGAAGATGATCGGCATGACACCGGCCGCGTTGATCTTCATCGGCAGGTACTGACGTACGCCACCGTATTGCTTGTTGCCTACAATTCGTTTCGCGTATTGTACCGGAACTTTGCGCACCGCCTGAACCAGAGCGATAGCAGCCATAAAAATGAGTGCCAACAGCGCCAGTTCGACGACCAGGAACACGTAGCCGCCGACGTCCGTCGCACGGGCGATTATCTCGGCCCAGAGCGCGTGCGGCAGGCGTGCCACGATACCCACGGTAATGATGAGCGATACCCCGTTACCGATCCCTTTGTCAGTGATCTTTTCGCCCAGCCACATGGTAAACATGGTACCGGCGATCAGAACGACCGTAGCGACAAAGTTAAAGAAGAACGTGTTACCCAACGTAAAAGCATAAGCCGGAAGCGTACCACTCAGGGTTGTCAGATAGGCCGGAGCCTGAATCAGCAATGCCACAATGGTGAGGTAGCGCGTGTACTGGTTGATCTTGCGGCGTCCGCTTTCCCCTTCTTTCTGAAGTTTTTGAAAATACGGAACCACAATACCCAACAGCTGGATCACGATCGAGGCCGAGATGTAGGGCATAATACCCAGAGCCAGAATCGACGCTTGCCCGAACGCTCCCCCGGAGAAAATATCCAGAAGGCCCATCAGCCCGTTATCAGCCACCGAATTGGACAGATCCCCGATGGCATTCGGGTTAATGCCCGGGATCACGATGAAACTACCGATACGGAAAATCATAATCAAGCCGAAGGTGTACAGGATTCGCCTGCGCAACTCTTCGATCTTGAAGATGTTTTTGAGCGTGTCTATAAATTTCTTCATGGGCTTACAGTGTTATAGCCTGACCCTGCTGTGCTTCGATGGCAGCGACTGCTGATTTAGAGAATTTGTGAGCCGTCACGTTCAGTTTCACGGTCAGCGTTCCGTTGCCGAGGATTTTTACCCGGTCCGTACTGGAAATCAAACCGGCTCCGATCAACGAGTCGATGGTGATCTCCGACAGGTTGTTCTTTTTGGCCAGTTCTTCCAGAGCCGAGATATTGATCGCTTTGTATTCCACGCGTTCGTGGTTTTTGAATCCGAATTTAGGCAGACGGCGTTGGATCGGCATCTGTCCTCCTTCGAATCCGGCCTTGCGAGAGTAACCCGTACGGGATTGAGCCCCTTTGGGACCGCGTGTAGACGTACCACCGCGACCGGAGCCTTGTCCCCTACCCACTCTCTTGTTCGTTTTCGTCGAGCCTTGCGCAGGCTTCAAATTACTGAGATTCATTGTTTTCTTCAAGGATTATGGGTTACTACTCTGCTGCTTTGGCTTCGGCCGGAGCTTCCGCCGCTGCCGTTTCCACAGCCGGAGCCTCTTGAGCTTAAGGCTCCGGAG
>JAJQAW010000109.1:0-2286 GCA_021203585.1 Rikenellaceae bacterium | reverse complement strand
GCGCCGGAGCGGCTGCCGCTTTCGGAGCCGCCTCTTTCTTCGGAGCGGCTTTTTTGGCCGGTGTCGAACCTTCCACGATCTCGAAGGTCACCAGGTGCTTTACCTTGTTAAGCATTCCCATGATGATCGCCGAGTCTTCGTGCTGAACGGTCTGGTTGATCTTACGCAACCCGAGCGCATCGAGGTTCGCACGCTGGTTTTTCGTTGAACCGATGCGGCTTCTTACTTGTGTAATATTTACTTTTGCCATTTCTTTACCAGCACGATTAACCGTTAAACACTTTAGTCAAAGAAATACCGCGCACCTGTGCCACGCTGTACGCGTCGCGCAGTTCGATCAGCGCTTTCACCGTCGCTTTGACCAGGTTGTGCGGGTTCGACGAACCTTTACTTTTGGCCAACACGTTGTGTACGCCTACCGATTCGAGTACGGCACGCATAGCACCCCCCGCGATCACTCCCGTACCGGGAGCGGCCGGTTTGATCAGTACGCGCGAACCGCCGAATTTCGCCTCCTGGGCGTGCGGAATAGTTCCTTTGAGTACCGGGATTTTCACCAGGTTTTTCTTTGCGTCTTCCACGCCTTTGGCGATAGCCGAGGTTACCTCGCTGGCTTTACCCAGGCCGTAGCCTACCACGCCGTTTTCGTTACCGACAACAACGATCGCCGAAAAGCTGAAAGTACGACCTCCTTTGGTAACCTTGGTTACACGCTGAATGCTAACCAGACGGTCTTTCAGCTCGAGGTCGCTCGTTCTTACTTTTTTGATATTTGCATTTACTGCCATAGTCGCTTAGAATTTAAGACCACCTTCCCGGGCGGCGTCGGCTAACATTTTTACTCGTCCGTGGTAGAGGTACCCGTTGCGGTCGAAGGCCACTTCGGTAATCCCTTTTTGAGCCGCTTTTTCGGCGGCCAGTTTGCCTACCAGGGCAGCTACCTCGGTTTTGTTCTTGCCGGCTGCTTGTTCAGCCACGTCTTTGGACGATGCGGCGGCGAGTGTCGTGCCGGTCATATCGTCGATAAACTGCACGTAAATCCCCTTGTTGCTACGGAAGACAGACATACGTGGTTTTTGAGCCGTACCGTTTACGATTTTACGGATACGCATTTTGATGCGGGCTCTTCTTTCCAATTTTGATAATGCCATTATTCAGTTCCTCCTATTATTTAGCGTTAGCAGACTTACCGGCTTTGCGGCGGAGCACTTCGCCTACGAACTTAATACCTTTACCTTTGTACGGCTCCGGTTTCCGCAGTGAACGGATTTTGGCCGCTACGTGTCCGATCAGTTGTTTGTCGGCGCTTCTGAGGATTACGATCGGGTTGGATTTCTTTTCCGCGATCACTTCGGCTTTGATTTCGGCCGGAAGCTGGAAATAAATATCGTGCGAGTAGCCGAGGCTGAATTGCAGCGTCTGGCCTACCAATTCCACTTTGTACCCTACACCGACCAGTTCCTGGCGGGATTCGTATCCTTCAGACACCCCTTTAACCATGTTGGCGATCAGCGTGCGGTAGAGACCGTGCATCGAGCGGTGGCGGGGTTGGTCGGTAGGACGGGTGACAGTCAATTCGTTTCCCTCGATGGCTACCTTGATATCCGGGTCTACCGTTTGGCTCAACGTGCCGAGAGGTCCTTTCGCCGTTACCGTGTTGTCGTCCGCAACGGTTACCGTTACGCCGGCCGGTATGCTTACAGGCATTTTACCAATTCTTGACATTTTTTGTCCGTTTAATGTTGATTAATAGATATAACACAGGACTTCACCGCCAACATTTTCCTGGATGGCTTTTTTGTTGGTCATAATCCCTTTTGAAGTGGATACGATGGCGATACCCAGACCATTTTGTACGCGCGGCATTTCTTTGGCGCTCGAATACTGGCGCAGGCCGGGGCGGCTGACGCGTTTGAGTCCTTTGATAGCCGGGGTTTTGGTTTCCGGGTGGTACTTGAGGGCGATTTTGATAGTCGCGTGACCTTTTTCGTCTTCGCCGAATTTGTACGCCAGGATGTATCCCTGTTCGTGCAGGATTTGAGTGATGGCCTGCTTCATCTTTGAGCCGGGAGCTTCAACCACTTTGTGGTTGGCTTTCACCGCGTTCCTAATCCGGGTCAGGAAGTCTGCAATTGGATCAGTCATAAAGATTGAAATAATTTTTATTAAAAAATGTGGTTGTTTCGCAACAACCGAAAATTGTTTTTTCAAGTATGAGTCATGCGATTCGAAGAATCGCCCAAAAGTTTTTGGTGTCGCTTTTTTCAAAAAGCGACGATTTGGGCG
>JAJQAW010000142.1 GCA_021203585.1 Rikenellaceae bacterium | reverse complement strand
ATCAAATACCATTGAAAAAAGCCGAAACATTCGTATAAATAATTAGCACCAAAAATAGGATACACCTAACATACAAATAAGACGATGAAGGCTTCTTCCTGCTGGAGCATAAAACCGAATTCCTGACTCAGGTAATCGGTGATGGTGCGGGTTACGCCAGTTTGGGTATCGTACACATACCCAACCCAAGAGGTACCGTACGGACAGGCCAGGCATAAATGACCGTGATCGGAGGCGGTTCTACCCCAACCGGAGGAAAAGCCGGCGGGAAGGTTGTAAATAATGGTCAATTCTCCCGATTCCGTATCCAAAATAGCCGGATAACGGAGGGTGGCTAAGTCTCTGTTTTGCACAATATTTACCACATAAGTGGTAGCCAGGTATTTACCGGAAGAGGACATATTGGTAGTTTCCGCCGTAAGAATCGGTTGGTCTACCACTTGATGGATGATCTGTGTCCTATCGTATATTTCGGTAATTAATTCATGGTGGTTTAACGCTTCCTCCCCACCGGCATATTGCCAATCCTCGGAGTCTTTCCAGTAAATGGCCGTATTATCGTCCGCGATATGACCGTAAATAACCGAACCGTCCGCCGAGCATCCGCGGGCCATGGTGCCGGTGCCGACCGCTGCGCCCAGCGTGGTATACATCGGCATATCCATCACCACCGGTTCGAAATCCACCCATTTGATGGGGAAATAGAGCCCCTCCTCCGGATTTCGGCCGTAGCCCACGAAGATGCTTCCGTCCGTATTGGCTCCGCCCACGATCACGGTGGAAAATGGATCCGGCATCTTAAAAGCGTACAGCGTTTCATCGCCCAGGATATGATACGCCGCCTGTCCGTGCTCCAGATCGATAATAGCCAGGATGCCGTTGTCGGTGACCGAAGCCACGTCGTACATCACGGTCGTGGTCGGGAATTCGGTAATCTGGCCCGTCTCGGCTTCCATGATGTAGGGGGTATAGAAATAATCGCCCTCTTCCATCCATACTTTTACCGCTCCGATGTAGGTTCCCGCCGGGGATATCACAAAATCCTGGGAGTGCTGTTCGAGGATGGTGAAAACCACATTCGTGCCCAACTGGCTCAACTGGATGACCTCTTCGGCATTCCCCGATTTGATGGTGATCTGGCCGTGGCGCATGGCGCTGCTGCGGGTCGGCGTGGCTCCGATCAGCAGCGTTTGCGCGTCTTCCTGCTCGAGCGTAAACCAGCTGCCGGCACTGTATTCGGCTCCCCAGGAACCGCGCGCCTCCACCTTTACGGTGTACTGCTCCTGTCCCTCGGGACCGAATGTGAAAGAGGTGATGGAGAGCTTGATGTAATCGGCCTTTTCGTCGGAACAGCCCGCCGCAAAAACGAGCAGCGCACAGATTGTCAGAATTTTACCTATATTTTTCATGGATAATCTTTTTTTTACCTGATATTCGAATTAATTGCTCCGCTCGCCGGTCGTAGTGTAGGAATAGGTCTGCATCTTACTCCACCCGCCGAACGGGCCGTTATAGTTCATGACCATATAAAATACCCGGTAATTGCGTCCGGGTTGGGCGGTAACCTCCGGGAAAGAGGTCCGGCTCACCCCGTGCACATAGTTCCAGTAACCGTTCTGATAGATCAGGTCTTCCATATAGCCTTCGTAATAGGAGCCCGAACTGAGCAACTGCTCGTACCACTCCTCGTCCACCGTTTCGTAAACCAGTCCCATGGCGTTGCCGCTCAGGATAAATTCATACATAGCGCCGTTATCGTGGATATCGGTGACCCGAATGCTCACCCCGGCCTCCGGTAGGGTATCGTCGTAGGCGGGCGTTTCGAAGACAAATTTCTGAACGCTCAGCGGGTCTTCGTCTTCGCCGTATACCATCACGAACAGATCGATTGGGTGATTGAACGCGTCTTCGTCCCCGAGCATCAGGCCCGGCGTGGTAAACTGGTAAGGCAACTCCTGATAGCCCACCGTCACGTAGCCGTTACGCGACCGTTCCCACGACCAGAGCATTTCCAGGGCATTGCCTTTGTAGTTGTCGTTTTCGATCACCTCGTCGTATTCGCCGCCCAGGGTGGCGGCTACCCCGAATTTGCGGCAGTGCTCGTTGGGGATGATCCGGTAA
Source organism: Rikenellaceae bacterium (assembly GCA_021203585.1). Taxonomy (GTDB): domain Bacteria; phylum Bacteroidota; class Bacteroidia; order Bacteroidales; family Rikenellaceae; genus JAJQAW01. Next base: position 11,903 of record JAJQAW010000142.1, on the reverse strand, counting down.
TCGCCCGAATAGATGTCGATGTGCTCCAGTTGAATCTCCACGGCCGGAACCGTGCCTTTGGCCGCAGTCCGGAAGGGATATTCCATCGTTTCGGTCGGCTGGTTGCTCAGCCGGTCATAAGCGATCAGGTAGAACACATAGGGAGCATCGAGGTCCAGGTCGAAGAAATTGGCCGTGTAATGGGCCACCTCCGCTTTTTCCCGGATCCCGTCCAGCACGCCTTTTTCAAAGCTTTCCCGGTCGCCTTCGCGGCCCAGGGCATAAACATATTTGTAATAATTGGTACTTCCTTGGATGCTGAACGCCGCCGACCGCTCGGAGAAGAACTGCGGCGTAATCTCTATCTCGGAAATATCGCCCCGGGTTTTCATCCGGATCGTCGCCAGCGGCCCCTCCGTCCCCTATTCCGTATACCCCTGGGCATAGAGGGAGTAAACCTGGGATTTCTCCAGTCCGGTAAAGCTTACCGTCGTCTGTTCCGCCGGTTCGACGGTGCGGATATCGGCCAGCGTACCCTCCGTAAAGACCTACAGGTCCTGCTCACTGCCGAGGGCGTACCGGAATCGGGCCACGCTCTGGCTCGGAGAAATCCGTACGGTGATCTCCCCTGCCTGCGGCATGGGGAGGTATTCCAACTGTAGAGCCGGGGAAATGATCGGCTTGATGTATTTCTCCTCTTTGCAGCCGGCCAGCGTTACGGCCAGCAACAGGGGAAGGTAGCATAGGTATTTTTTTCAGTGTCATGTCTGTTCTGTTTCTCCTTATTTGACTGCGTTTACGTTAAAATCTCACGCCGGCCGTGATGCGCCAAATATCGTTCATCGGACTGGGGGGATCGGCCAGGTTGTAGGCAAAATCGACCGTCACCGTGCCCAGGTAAACCCCTGCCCCGAGGGCGCCGTAATGTCCGGTTCCCTTGCTCCGGCTGGCCAGGTAATACCCGCCGCGAACGGCCACCAGCCCTTTATACTGGTATTCGGCTCCTGCGCCGCCGGAGAAAAACTGATAATCTTTGGGCATGAAATTGTAGCGGGCCTCGGCCAAAGCCGTCAGCCGGTGCTCCGGCGCGGGTTCCCACCGGTAAGCTCCTCCCGCTTTGACCGCGGCGGGCATCCGGTATTCGGCCACTCCGTAATCGACCAGCATGCCCGGATTGGCCACCGAAACGGCCAACGTGTAGGCATCCCGGCGGTAGTACAGGCTCAGGTCGAGGGCCACGCTGGAAGCGGTCTTAAAACCGTTGCCTTCGTTGAGCTTGGTGTGTACGTACCGGGTTGACCGATAAAGCGAGGTAGCGGTGAATGCGCCGGGCATAAGCCGCGTCGATCAGCAGGTCGTAGGGCCGGACGGCAGTATACTCGATGCCGTCCGCAGTGTTGTGGATGGGATCCGCGCGAAAATAGCGGGCGCCCAAGCCGAAGGTGTGTTTTTCGTCGAGCCGGTATTGGGCGGCCAGGGCGTGGAGGTAGGTATCGTTGCCCAAGGCTGAAAATCCGTAAGAGGCCGTGTTCCCGGTTCGGGGATCGGCGAAGGCGGCGGCCGCCATATTGGTATACAGCGACATCGGATGTGCGTCCATGGCCACCGAAGCCCCGGCAAAACCGGCCGAACGGGCATCCGCCGGCATCCCCGCCGAGGCTACCGGCTGAGCTTTCAAGCCGGTAGCGGTCAGCAGCAGCGCCGACAGGCCTATCGATAATTTAAGATATGGGATCATAATTTGGAGATATTGCGGGTGATTTCTTCATTTTTATACTTGACCACAACGCGGTAGTTGCCCGCGCCGAGGGCGGAAATATCGACCGTACGCACCTGGCCGTCGGCCATTTGCAGCTCCTGACGGAAGACCCGGGCGTTGGACATCGAGTAGAGCGTGAGCTCCACCGTTCCGTTCACCTGTTCCCCCATACGGATGTTCAAAACGCCGTCTTTTTTCACTGGTACGGGATACAGATCGACCGTCTGTTCGGCATCGCGGCAGGTGACGGTGAACGAGGTTTCGGTCTGTCCGTCGACATCCTGGGCAGTGACTTTGACGGTCGCCGTACCCAACCCGGTCGAAGTAACGGTCAGGATCGGCCCGCTACCGATCACAGCAGTTGCGACCGCCGGATCGGATGAAACGGCCATATAGCTGATCGGATCGCCGTCCTGATCGAAAAAGTACTCCTCGAGCAGGTATTCGACCCGCTTGCCCGCTCCCTAGAACAGCACGTTTTCGAAGGATTGGAGCAGCTGCGGCAAGAAATAGGTCACCGAGTAGGGAATCGTAATCACCGTCTCCACTCCTTGTTCGTCCCGAAGCGTGAGCACGGCCGAATAGGTTTCCGTTTCCACGGCCGTTCCGTCGAATGCCAGAATCAGCCTGTCCCCTTGCCGCGACAGGCTAGCCGCCGCGCTGCCGGGATCGAAGGTATAGGTCCACGAGTAGCCCTCCGGGTCATAGACCGGAATCGTATAGCTTTTGCGCTCGGTTTTGCGAACGCTCACGCTTTGCGGCACCTCTTCGGCTACCGGCCCCCGATTGGGCTGCATGGCGCCCGGAACGGTGGAAGAGGGGGAAATATTACCGTCCAGATCGCCTCCGGCCAGGGAGAAATAGTAGGTTTTATCCATTTCCAACTCCGTAAATTCGACGGAAATCACCTCCCCGACATTTTTCCCGCCGTGGAAACTTTGATCGGAACGATGCCGGCAGAAAGTTCCCGGAAATCCAGCCCGTAGGAGGGTTCTTCGCTGAGGGCGATCAGGTAGTGATCGGTTTTACGATCCCAGGCGTCGGAATCCTCGGTCACCCGCCAGCTCAGCACGATTTTTTCAAACGTGCCCTCGGCCGCCAAGTCTCCCACCCGGTCGGAGGCGATCTCTTCGTCATCGACCAGCGCCTTGTGCGCATTGATGTAGCCCACGCCCATCGGATAGGCTTCCGGATTGTACCACTGAATCGTCCGGTTGGTGCCTCCACGCAGGCGATCCCACAGCATCTGGTTGGTGAATCCCGGTTTGATCGTACCGTCCTCGTTCACCCCGTATTTGGAGACCACGAGCGCCGCGATGCCCGAAACATGGGGACAAGCCATGGAGGTGCCGGACATAAATCCATACGTTCCCCAGGGATAGGTACTGAAAATCATTGTGCCGTCGGCATACTCCCCGGAGCCTCCGGGCGCCGCTACGTCGACCCACGATCCGTAGTTGGAATAGGGAGCCTTCGCGTAATCCGGGCCAAAGGAGGAAACGGAGAATATCCGTTCGTAAGAGGCCGGCATTAACAGGGCGTTCAGGTTGCTGTTGCCGGTGGCGAAGATCACGATCCCGCCATCGAGCGGACCGATCTGGTTGCCGTTCTCATCCCTGCCCGCATGGTCGATAAAATAATCGATCGCCTCTTTGTCCGATTCGGTCAGTTGACGTACCGAAGTGGCGTATTCCCAACTGTTCTGGGCGATTACCGCTCCGTTGTTGGCCGCATAGATAAAGGCCGCGGCGCGGTTTTCATCCTGCACCACCTTTTCCGCGCCGGTGGTCGGATCCTGGTAAAAAATCTGGCAGCTCATCATGCGGATTCCGCTCTCCGGCGTGCCGTTCCCGCCGGCTACGCCCGCCACGCCGATGCCGTTGTTGTTGACCGTCGCGACAGTCCCGGCTACGTGCGTTCCGTGCGAATGGGCGGTCACGTTACCGTCCATCGTTACGAAGTTAAATCCGTGAATGTCGTCCACATAACCGTTGTCATCGTCGTCTTCCCCCTCCACACCGTTGAGTTCGGCCTCGTTCACCCACAGGTTCTGTATCAGGTCGGGATGGGTGGTATCGATTCCGCCGTCGATCACAGCCACAATCACCTGCGGTTTGTCCGTTTCGATTTTCCAGGCTTCGAACAGGTTGATGTCGGCTCCGGGCAAGGAGCGGTAAAATTCCCCTTCGTTGTGGTAATGCCACTGAAAATGGAGCATCGGGTCGTTGGAAGTAGCCTCCGGCGTGAGGCTTCCGGCTCGGGTGGCGCCCATCCATTGAGCCGCCTGAACCTCGGTGAGCGGCGTCACTTCCCCTTCGATGCGTTTGATGCGCAGCACCGGTTCCACCACCTGCAATTCCTCGAGGGCCGTAAAATCCGAATAGGCGCGGGTCATCGTCCGCTCCGCCTCGGCATCGAAATAAACGTTGTACCACAGATGCAATCCGGCTTGGCGCATTCGGGGTTCGAATTTGCCCCCCCGGCGGGAAGGTGCGGGTAATTCGATAGACGCCGTAGGAGTCGACCAATCGGTCGATCGCCTCCACTCCGGTCGAAGCTCCCGTACCGGCCCGCTCCGGCGCGAACCGCTCCGCGGCCCGGGCATCGAGTTTGATTTGCAGTACGCCCGGCGCTACCGCCTGATCGTCCTCCAGGGGATAGCCCCCGTTCTTCTCCGGAATTTCCGTCCGGGGCTCCGGAATCTCCTCCCGTTGGCAGGCCGCGGCCAGCAGGCCGAGCCCGATCAGTATGATGATGTATTTTTTCATGGTTTGATTCTACTTGAATATGGAATTATTGGTCTTTGGTCAGGACTGCCCCCGGTCTGTAATTGTTGAACCACCAATCCGGCTCCTGGGCGACGGTTCCGAGCAGGGCAAATACGTCCTCCATGACGATCACCGCGCTCGTCTCCCGCCCATCTTCGAGGGTTCGGGTGAATTTGCCCCGGATAGGCCGGGTTCGGTCGAAGAAGATGCCGTTAAACCGCTCGACCGTATCGGGGTCCGTCGACTCCTGATTCTGTTTGGCCCAGGTCAGGTACACTTCCAACCCACTGTATACCCCGATGAACTGAAAGGGATCGATCTCCATGTCGTATTCTTCTTTCGGGACGATTTCGATAAACCGTACGGTTGCCTGCGCACCGATTCCGAAGTCCATGCGAACCTGATCCATCGTATCGTCGAGCGTGCTTAACAGGAAACTTCCGGTCGCCGCGCTGCCGTCCCCGATGCTCAGTCCTTTGATCTCGTAACGGCCTTCCACAAAGTAGGTCTCGATCAGATCGATCCGGCAGGTGGTGTTGCCCGCCGCGGCCCCCCGTACGTCGGTAATCCGAAACTCGATGCTGCGGCCCGAGTGGATTTCCGGCGTATTGACTTTCAGTTCGACCTCCAAATCGACACTGTCCCATTCCGGAGAAATGCGCAGGGTTTCGGTGGTGATAATCACATCTTTATCCAATTCGAAACCGGCGCTGCTGCTGGTCATCGTCGCCTACAGGATAATATCGCCGTCCCGGGGAACCTCTTCCTCGATCACGATCGGGAGAGTGACGAACTCCACCGTCTCCTTGAGGCTGACCACCGATTGCTCGAAGCCGACGCTCACCCGGACGGTATTGAGGCTCTCCCCGTCCCGATCGCTGCATCCGGTCAGGATTACACAGAGGACTGCCGCCGTACCGATTATGTTGCTGTATTTGATCATGGTTGTTTCTTTTTTCGTTAGTAACCGGGATTTTGCTGCTGTTTGATTTGTGGATTGGCGTCGATCTCGGTTTTCGGGATGGGCCATATGAAACGGTAATCACCCGGTTCGTAGCTCAACCGATGGGTATTGCCGTTGGTATTGGGCACCGCATTGTCCTGTCCTTCGGAGCGTTCGAATCCCTCTCCCCAGCGTTTCAGATCGCCGAAACGGAAGCCTTCGCCGAACAATTCCCGGGAGCGTTCCTGCCGGATGTTATCCCGCAGTACCAGACCCGTTTGCTGCTCGGAGGTGTAACCGCTGATTCTTCTGGATTTCAATTCGTTCGGATACCGGTTAGCCTTGGACTCCTGTCCCAATTCGGCTGCCGCTTCGGCGGCGATGAGATACTGCTCGGCCAGCCGGAAGGGTTTTCCCATATTTTTGAATCCGTTCGTGGAGACGATCAGCCACGGGTTACCGGGATATTTATTGAACAAGAAGACCGTGGAGGTGGCCTCGGTCAGGGAAATCCGCTGCGGTTTGAAATAGATGTCGAAGCGGTAATCGCGCTGCTGGTCGAACAAATCGATCGAGGCTTGGGTGGGAACGAAGGCCGGATTACCGGTCAGGGTCAGGAAATACTGGCCCGTACCGGAACCGGTCTGGTACTGCTGGGTCATGGTAATGAGCAGAATCAGTTCGTTCGCATCGTCGTAGAGCCACATCTGCTCGAGCGAAGTGCTGGGCTGGAGCGAATAGGTGCGCGAATTGATTATTTCCTCGGCATATTTCAGGGCTACCGTATAATTTTTCCGTGCCAACGCCGCCCGGGCCATCATGGCTTTCACGGCATCCGAAGTCACGTAATAGGCGCACGCGCCGGGTTGCTCGTCGCTCCCGGCTTCCGAGTTTTCATATTCCAACAGGTATTCCAGGGCCAGTTCCAAATCCGCAAAGATTTGGTCGTAGGTCTCTTCCAGCGTATTGCGGCCGGGGTATTGGGCGTTATCGTCCGTCGGATCGTAATCCGTCACGATGGGTACCCCGGTAGCCGGATTGCCGGCGCTCTCCGCGCTGTAAGCCGGACAAAACCGTTCGGCCAGATAGAAGTAACTGTACGCCCGGATCATCAGCGCCTCGCCCATATAGCGGCGCATTTCAATGTTCTCCTGTTCGGTAAAGCGGTTGCTTTCCAGCAACGGTATCGTTTTATTGATCAGAAAATTGACCGATCCGATGGTGGCGTAGTAGCTGCCCCAGATACCGTCGAATTCATCTATTCCGGGTTGCAGGTTGCCGTTGTACAGACTGCTGCCCGGCGGATTCCCGTTACCCGAAACGGCGTGGTAAAGGTCGGTCTGCAAATCGCTGAAATTGATAAAGGTATTGGTAGTCAGGCTGCGCATGGTCACATACAGCCCGTTGCGGTAACTGCGGCAATCTTCCGGGGAGAGGATCGCGTCCTCGTCGATCAGAATGCCGTAAGGCTCCTTATCCATATCGCAGGAAACCGCCAGCATGGCCAGCAGGAGCAGGTATAGGGTTTTTATCGTTTTCATCGTTCGGCAGTGACGGTTAAAAAGTGAGTTCCAGTCCGAATACATATTGACGCGTATTGGGATAATTGAACATAATGATATTCGAATCCGGCTCCGGATCGAAGCCGGTGTACCGGGTTACGGTCCACAGGTTCCGGTCGAGCGCGTACACACTGGCCCGGCGGAAAAACCGAGAACCGGTCATCCACTTTTCGGGCAGGGAATAGGAAAGCTACAGGATTTTCAACCGCATGAACGAAGCGTTTTCCAACAGGTGGTCGTCGAACTGGATCATCTCCGTGGCGGCCGGAATTTCGGTACGCTGACCGGGCGTGGTCCACATATCGAGCATCCGGACCGTCTGGTTGCGGCTGGTACCGTACTGGTAGGCGTTCTCGAAGAAATACATGTCGTTGTTGAGCGCGTATTTACCCAGAGCAAAAACGAAATCGGCCTGAAGCGAGAGGTTTTTGTAGCTGAAAAAAGTTCCGAATCCGCCACTGAAGGGGGCATACCGTTGTTTTTTCACAAACACCGAATGATCCTCGCTGTAGGTTTTCGTCCGGTTGCCGTAAGCATCCAGCCAGATTTGCTTGCCGTCGCGCGGATCGACCTCTTGGCGGCGCACCAGGAAAAATTCCCCGTAGGGCTTGCCCACCTGCAGCTTGATTCCGGTCTCGGCCAGGGTATACTCGTCCAGACCGTTGAACAGCTCGGTAATTTTATTTTTATTGTAGTTGCCGTTAGCGTGCAACTCCCAGTAAAAATCCTTGTGACGCCACACATCGGCGCTCAGTGTAAAATCGATACCGGTATTGAGCATCCCTCCGATGTTTCCCAATCCGGAGCCGTAGCCGGTGGTATAGGAATAGGGGATGAACATCAACATATCGGTCGTTTTATTGCGGTAGTATTCCACCGAACCGGTGAATCTATCGAACAACCGGAAATCCACGCCCGCGTTCAATTTGGTCACGGTTTCCCAGCTCAGGTTCGGATTGGCGGACTGGTAATTGATCATCCCGCTTTCGCCTTCGTAAACCACATTCCCGGAGTAGACCAATCCGTAGAATTGATAATCCGAAATGGAAGAATTACCCGTCGTACCGTAGCTCAGGCGCACCCCGAGATCATCGACCCAGGAGGTTCGGCCCAGGAAGGACTCTCTTTTCAGGTCCCAGCGGCCACCCACCGAATAAAATTCGGCCCAGCGGTGATTCGGCCCGAACTTGGAACTGCCGTCTACGCGGTAAGTCAGTTCGAGGCAATATTTATTGTCGTAATTGTAATCCATCCGCAGGAAGGCGGAATTGAATACCCGATCGGTGATCGAATGCACCGGCGTGGTATAATCGGTCGAATTGCTCAGCATCATCAGCCGGCGGTCGGTCAGGCCCGTGAAATTGACATCGAACGAGCGGTCTTTGGTTAGGATCGCCTCCTGCCCCAACAGGAAGGTCGTATGGTGCAGATTGTCGATGTGGAGTTTGTACTCGAGCGTATTGGTCAACGTAAAGCTGTAATAGCGTTGAAAGACTTCCCGCGCCTGCCCCTGGCCGTTATTCACGATCACCTGGTCGCCCATCGGCGTGGTAAAGTCCGGAACCGGAACCGTTTGTCCGGAATAGGTGTAATCGAAGGCATCGATCGACTGCACCGCCCGGAGGATCAATCCGTTTACCGGACGAATTTCTTCGAACAGATTCGCCATCAGCGAGACATTTTCCCGTTTGCGTTTGCGGGTGGTCTCGATAAACAGGGGGTTTGTGATTTTGGACTGGTGCAGGTAATCCGCCCGATCTCCGTAGGTCACCGTCCCGTCCCGTTCGACCGTATAATACCACGGCGAATCGTCCGGCCTGGCAAAGCGGGCGAAGGCTGCCGGATTGGCCGCATAGATCACATCCGCACTGACATCGGGATTCTCATTGAATTTCAGATAGGCCAAGTGCATATTCAGGCCCACCCTCAACCACGGTTTGACGTGGGCCTCCAGATTCGAGCGCAGCGAAGTACGGTGCGATTCGGAAGTGGGCGCGATCCCCTCCATGCTGTTGTGGTTCATCGACAGGAAGTAATTCATACTCTGGCCGCCGCCGTGAATCGACGCGTCCAGGTTCAATGTCGGAGCATTGTCGCGGAAAACGTATTTGGCCCAGTCGGTGCTGATCCCGTTCTCGAGCACGACCGTTTTGTGCCGCTGCCAGTCGGACTCCTCCGCGATTTCGGGATTCAGCATCTCCCGGAAGCGGAAATATTGCTCCGAATTCATCATCTTCACTTTATCGCCCACCAATTGAGAGATACCGTACTACGCCCGAAGCGAGACGGTGGCCTCCTCGTTGTTGCGGTCCTTTTTGGTGGTAATGGCGATCACACCATTGGCCGCCCGCGAACCGTAAATGGCCGTAGCCGAAGCGTCTTTCAGGGTAACGATGGTCTCGATATCGCCCGGATTGAGCGAATGAAAAACCACCTGGCTGACCGGCGAACCGTCCAGAATATACAAAGGATCGACCCCGGCCAGAATGCTGTTTACCCCTCGCAGCCGGATCGAAGCCGTCGAAGAAGGTTCTCCGGAAGAGTTTAGCACCGACAAACCCGCTATCTTGCCCTGAAGCGCATCCGAAAAATTAGCCACGGGAACATCTTTGATTTTATCGCCCCCGATCGTAGCCACCGAACCGGCCATCGATCCCAATTTGCGGGCCGATCCGTAGCCGATTACTACCGCCTGTTCGATCTCCGTAGCCTCTTCGAGCAAGGTCACGTGGACAAACAATTGGTCGGTAATTCGGATCTCTTGAGGCATCATTCCCAGATAGGAAAAGAGCAGGACCTGTCCGGGAATCAGGTCCAGGGTAAAATTTCCCGCACCGTCGGTCACCACCCCTTTCGTATCGCCCTTCACCTGGACGGCTACACCGGCCAGGGGCTGATTTTGTTCGTCGGTCACCGATCCGGTCACCGTCCGGGGTTGCTGCGGTTGCGGAGCGGGTTGTGCCGCCGGAGCCGCAGCCCGGATAATGACCACGTCCCTGCCGTCGATGCGGTACCGGTACCCTTTTTCAACCAGTATTTTATCGAGGATTTGCGGCAGCGTGGCTCCGGTCAGCCGGACGGTCACCCGTTCGGTATCGGAAATCACCCCGTCCTGATGCAGAAAAAGATGCCCCGTACGGGCTTTCAAATCGTCCAGCGCCGAAATCACGGTGCGGTTTTCATAATGGACATCATAGGTGGGTTGCCGTGCAGAGGCCGTCGTACCGAAAAGCACGGCCAGCCCACAGACAAACGGAATAAGCCTTCGGCCGACGGGGAAATGCGCCGAAAACAATTTTCCCCGACGAGAACGACTCATTGTAAAGTTGTTTTTCATATATTTGAAGTTAGGTGATAGATTATTTGCTCATTCAGCATTTGTTTCTGTCGGAGCGGGACGGTCTGGCCACTGTTCCGCTTTCTTTGCTTTTGTTTACTGCATACCTATTTCGATTACATTTCCGTTCGTTTCAAACTTCACATTTCCCACCTCAGCGATACGGTCCAGTACGTCGGAAAGCTGTTCGCTGCGCGTGACATTACCCCGGAAACGAATGCGGCGGGCGCTATCGTCCATAAAGCGGAATTGGACATCGTAGATTTTTGCCATATAGTCAGTGATCTCCTGCAAGGTCCGTTTTTCCAAATGGATCACGTTCACCCGCCAGGCCAACACATCGGCCAAGTCGACCGTTTCCACCCAAAGCTCCCCGGTCGCCCGGTCCACGGAGGCCTGCTGACCGGGAATCAGCACCTCTTCCACATCGCTCCGCGCGCCGCTCACTTTCACGCTTCCCGAAAAAAGCGTCGTCCGGATTGTAGGACTGTCCCAATACGCATTCACATTGAACGCGGTTCCGAGTACGGTTACGCTGTGCGATCCCATCTCGACGATAAACGGACGGGAAGCTTGTTGGGCCACTTCAAAATAAGCTTCCCCTTCGACAAAGACCCGGCGTTCCTGGTCGGGAAATACCGTAGGGAATCGAAGCCGGGTATCGGAATTCAGCCAAACCCGTGAGCCGTCGCTCAGTACGATATCGTATTGCATTCCTTTGGGTACTTCGAGGGTATGGTATACCGGGGCGGCATCCTGAGCCCGGGCCTCGTCAGATTCGATAAACAGCGTGCCCGCCTCCGCTTTCATCACCGCGCTGCCGTCCGAAAAAAGAGGCTCCTGCGGATCGCCGTTCGAGAGATTGTAGTTTCGTCCGTCGGAAACAATCAGCCGCACGCCGCTTTCTTCTTCGACAGACCGATCGGTTTTTCCTCCCGTAAACCAAACCGTACCTGCCAGAATCACAACCGCCGCACCGGCCGCACAAGTGCGAATCCACATCCTTTTCCTTCGGCGGGCGGCCTCTTTGCGAGCAATCACGGCTTTGATTTTATTATACAGCGGACGGTCGTCCATCCGATCGATTTTCAGCAGCGTGCCGATCAACTTATCCAACTGTGCGTCGGTCGGTACGGGCTGCTGCTTTATTTCATGGCGGTTTTCCATAATATAAGTGGGGATTTTAGGGTATGTCTTTATTTATAACAGCCCGCCCGCGCAAACCCCGTAGTCCCGACTAAAAAAAATTTTCTGCCGGTACGGTTTTTACCATACCCCGATGAACCTGTGCGATTTTTTGTACATTTGTTTAATTTTTGACGGCAATTTTTCCACGCATGGCAGCATTATCCGGTTCCCAAAAGATCGAAGAGGCTTTCGATGCCCTATACGCGCGATATGCGAAGGGATTGTTGGTCTATGCCCGGGAGTTTTCCCTCTCGCAGGAGGAGGCGGAAGATATCGTGCAGGATGTATTTATCAATGTGTGGGAAAAATTACACCGTTCCCCCGCCCTGATCGAGCAGGCTTATCTGTTCAAGGCCACCCGCAACGG
>JAJQAW010000299.1 GCA_021203585.1 Rikenellaceae bacterium | reverse complement strand
CAGGGCGGGGGAACGGTCGATGGTTTCTTCCCATTCGTCTCCTTCCACTTGGATGGTCACGGCCGGTCGGCGCATGCCGCCCGCATCCGGTACGGCATCCACTCCGGTTACCGTTCCAGAGACGGAGGAATGGATATTACTGGAAACAAATCCGGCAGCGGTGGCGATCAGGGTGCCGACCTTAACCCGGTCGCCTTTTTTCACTGCAAGAGCGGCCGGAGCTCCGATATGTTGTGAGACCGGGATGATTACGGTTTCCGGAACCTCGAACACCTCAATGGCCGCGGCCTTGCTCAGTTTATTGTCGTGCGGATGGATACCGCCTATTCTGAATGTTCTTAACATGGTTTGCTGGTTCTTGGGTTACGCGCTTATTCCGACTGCTGTTCTTTTACGGTCTCGGTTTTCACCTGATCCACCGTTTTTTCACCCGTAGGTTCGGCCATAGACTCCGGAACCAATTGCTCCTTATCCAGGACGACCGGCTCTTGGATGGTGTCCCTTTGGGAAGCTACGACTTTCGGTCGTTCCACGAGAGGGGTGGTAATTGGCTTAGTTTGGGCTTCGATCTGCGGTTCCACCGCCGCCGCTTCCTTCGGCATCGCTGCCCGGGCAGCCGGTTTTTCGGCAACGGGTTTGACAGCGGCAGAGGCTTTCGGATCGGTTTGCGCGGTCGTTTTTTCGGTTTTCGGTTTTTCGGGCTTCGGTTTGGCCGGCGGGAAATTCGTCTCATGAATCGCTCCGGTAGGGCACTCCGGTACACATTTGCGGCACAACCGGCACTTGTTGTAATCGATGTAGGCCAGGTTGTTTTCCAGGGCGATGGCTTCGAAGGGGCAGGTTTTGACACATTTTCCGCAACCGATGCAGGCCGCTTTACAAGCTTTGCGGGCCACGCCCCCCTTATCTTTATTCATACAGCACACATATACCCGCCGCCCCTTGGGACCTTTTTTCCGGAGCTCGATCAGAATCTTCGGACAGGCTTTGACACAAGCTCCGCAGGCGGTACATTTTTCCTCGTCTACTACCGGTAAGTCGGTTTCGGGATCCAGGTGAATCGCGTCGAAGTTACACACTACCGTACAATCGCCCTTGCCCAGGCAACCGAAGGTACAAGCGGTCTCTCCACCGTAAGTGGCCGCGATTACCGCACACGAGGCGGTCCCGTCGAACCGGTTGATTCGGGGACGGTTGGCGCAGCTTCCGTTGCAACGGACCACCGCAATCTGCGGTTCTTTCTCCGGGGCGGCTTTTCCCAGCTGGGCGGCAATTAGTTTCATGCATTCGCCGCCGCCGACCGGACAATAAAGGGCGGAAATATCCTCCTCTTTGACCAGGGTTTCGGCCAAACCCCGGCAACCGGGATATCCGCATCCCCCGCAATTGGCGCCGGGTAGCAACGCTTCCACCTGGTCGATCCGCGGGTCTTCGTACACCTTGAACTTCTGAGCCACAAAGTACAAAATGACCGCAGCCAGGACACCCAACGCGACCAGCGTCAGAATGGTAAACAGAATTACGTTCATTATGGTTGATTATTTTTAGGTATTCGGATTTCAAACCGGATTTCCCGGCTGATCTTATTTCGGAACAGGTAAATCATGAGGTAGTACAAGGCTAAAAAACCCAAAGAAAATAAACCTGCAACCAGTTCCGGAAAATCCAACTGTACGGCGAGTATCAGGGCAATCATTACCGCCACCACAGGCAGTATGTAGACCAGCGCGATGGCTTTGTATCCCATGGCTTGTTTCATCAGCACTTCCACGGGCTCTCCGATGCGGAACAGGTGAGCATCCGGAGTGTAAACGGTCACGATTTTCTCCTTGGATTCGTCCATGCCGCAAGCCTTTTTCATTTTGCAGGACACACACGCCGCTTCCGCGATGACAGAGACGTCCACCCCTCCCGGAAACACTTGCACTACGTGTCCCTGGTGTGATATTCGGTCGGTTTGGCGGTTAGCGGTGTCGTTCATAGGTTTGGTTGCGGTGCGGTGCAGAGTCGGATTACAACAGGCAGCTCAGGTCGTACGTGAGCGGTAGAATTTTTCCTTTGCCCAAGGTTACGGTCGAAAGCCGCAGTACGGGCGGGTTTTGATACCTTTTGTATCCGTTCCGGATGAATAAGGTATAGACTTTTTTGACGGTATCGTAATCGAAACCGGCCGTGGCGATCTCATCCACACTTTGGTTCTCTTCGATCAGTCGGTACAAAATGACATCCAACAACTCATAGTCCGGAAGGTAGTCGGTATCTTTCTGTTCCGGACGTAATTCGGCCGAGGGAGCTTTGGTGAGTGTATTTTCCGAAATGATCCGTTCTTTTCGGTTGATGTACCGGGCCAGACTGTAAACTTCGGTTTTGTAGAGGTCGCCCAGAATACTGATTGCTCCCACGGTATCGCCGTAAAGGGTGGTGTAACCGACGGCCGATTCACTTTTGTTGTTGGTATTCAGTACAATATATCCTAGCTTATTGGACAGCGCCATGAGCATGGCTCCGTGGATGTGGGCTTGCATGTTTTCTTCGGTCACATCGAACGGTTTCCCGTCGAAGAGCGGAGTGATGGCTTCCCGCATAGCAGTATACGTATCCGTGATGGGAACAATGTCGTGCCGGATCCCCAGGTTTTGAGCCAAAGCAACGGCATCTTCGACCGAATGATCGGAGGAATATTTGGAGGGCATGATCAGTCCGCGAACATTCTCCCGGCCGAGCACTTCCACCGCCAGGGCGCAGGTTACGGCCGAATCGATACCGCCGGAAAGTCCGACACAGGCCTTCGAGAAGCCGTTTTTGACAAAGAAATCGTGCAGTCCCAATTTGATGGCCCGGTAAACGTTCGCGTTTTTATTTTGTTCGGGCAAGGGTAAAGCCTCCAGCGGAGCGGCCAGATCGACCACCGTAAAATCCTCTTCGAATCCCTTTAGCTGCGCGATGCATTCCCCTTTTTCATTGAAAACGGTCGACCAGCCGTCATACACGATGTCCGTTTGTCCGCCGATGTGGTTCAGAACGGCCAGTTTGGCTTGTTTGCGGTAGGCCATTTTGGAGTAGAACTCGTGCCTACGGGCCACGATGCCACGCGAATAAATGGTAGATTTGAGACTGAGAATCAAATCGGTATCGCTTCCGAAATCCAGATTAGGGATATGGATGTCCGATCCGATGACCACGGCGATGTTCACACCGTCCACGTCGACGATTTCGAATCCCTTCGAATTGCCCAGGTGTTGGGTTTCATCGCGGGAAATCACATTGCGTTTACCCACAAACTTCACGATTTTCCCGTCCCGAATAATCGCTGCCGCGCTGATCGTTTTATTCTCCACCTGTAAAGGCAATCCTACGATAGCTGTAATCCCGTTGCAGTGTCCGGCAATTTCTTCGAGTGCTTCTCGGCACTGTTCCAGAAATACCGGATCGTTTAAGAGGTCGTAAGCCGGGCGGCCGCTGATGGCCTGTTCGGCAAAAACTACCAATTGAGCGCCTTCGGTCTTGGCCTGACGCACGCTATGAATGATCTTCGAGCTGTTTCCCGCAAAATCACCGATAGTATAATCCAACTGGGCTAAGGCTAATTTCATAGGTTCGATACCGTTTATAATGGCGCAAAGGTATATTTTTTCGTTAAGAGTAGAAAATAAAAAAGCCGGGAAAATCAATGCCTTTCCCGGATTTTTTAGGGATGGAAGGTGAAGATTTTTTTTGGATGATTCTTCTGAAGCCGGCTTGCCGCCGCATCCGGAAATCTCCGGACCGGTTGCGGTAGTTCCGACCGGGGGCCGAGGCTTCTTTTTGGGACCTAATTGTGTGGAAATGTTCGTTAAAACCAATACCTTTATCCGGTAAGCCCGTGATTCAAACGCAGCGGGCGGGCATCAACGGCATGGAAGCATCGGAAAAACATACCCACCCGGAAAAACGGGGTTTCGGAACCGCACCGGTCTATTTTACCGCGCTATCCTCGATTCTGGGAGCAATCCTGTTTCTGCGTCTAGGTTATGCGACCGGCATGCTGGGATTTTGGGGCGCGGTCTCAATCATTGTCGTAGGACACCTGATCACCATTCCTACCGCCCTGGCCATTTCAGAACTGGCGACCAACACCCGAGTCGAAGGAGGCGGTGAATACTTCATCATCTCCCGCTCCTTCGGGCTGAAAATCGGTTCCACCATCGGCGTGACGCTCTTTTTATCGCAAGCCATCAGCATCGCCTTTTATACCATCGCTTTCGCCGAATCGTTCCAGCCTTTTTTTGTCTGGTGGAGCGATTGGGCCGGTTGGGAATTACCTCGGCAGGCGGTAAGCGTGCCCACCATTTTGATCCTCTCTTATGTTATTCTCAAACGCGGTTCGGGTTCCGGAGTACGGATGCTGTATATCGTCAGCGCCTTGTTGATCGCCTCATTGGTGATGTTTTTTTTGGGAAAACCGCTTGAAAAAATGACGGAAATCAACGAATTCGGGGAGCTGATCGAAGAACCTTTCGGGAATTTCGGTTTTTTTAACGGCGATTTGTTCTTCTTTATTTTTGCCATCTGTTTTCCCGCTTTCACCGGGATGACAGCCGGCGTCGGTTTGAGCGGCGATCTGAAAAATCCCGGAAAATCGATCCCGATCGGTACTATGGCCGCTACCATTACCGGTTTGTTGGTATACATTCTGGTCGTCTGGAAGCTTTCTGTTTCGGCGCCTGCCGAGGCCCTGGTGGCCGATCAACTGATCATGTCGAAAATCGCTCTCTTCGGTGCGGTTGTCATTCCGATCGGTTTGGCAGCCAGTACTTCATCCTCGGCAATCGGCGCTATGATGGTCGCCCCGCGCACCCTGCAAGCTATCGCCGGGGACCGGACCTTCCCGTTCCGTAAGCTCAACATTCTGCTGGCCCGCGGGAAAGGACCCAATCGCGAACCGTACAACGCATCGCTGTTGACTTTTCTAATCGCGTTGATTTTTGTGATCCTGGGAGACGTCAATTCCGTGGCGGAAATTATTTCCATGTTCTTCCTGATCACCTACGGTACTCTCTGTCTGAACTCGTTTTTGAATCATTTCGGCTCTCCCCCTTCTTACCGTCCCCGGTTCCGTTCCCATTGGTTTATCTCCTTGTCGGGATTTCTCCTGTCGCTGTGGGTGATGTTTATGATCAATCCGCTTTATACGGTGGTTTCTTATGCCGTCATCGTTCTGATTTACCTCTATATCGAACGAACCAATAAAGATAAAAAAGGAATCGTTAATATTTTCAAAGGCGCGCTGTTTCAACTCAACCGGCAGCTGCGGGTGTATATGCAGAAGCACCAAGCCGGGATGGAGCAGGAAGAATGGCGGCCGGCCGCGGTCTGCATTTCGGCTCACTCCTTCGAGCGGGAAAAAGTAATGGAGCTGATGAAATGGATCAGCCACCAGCATGGATTCGGTACCTACTTCCATTATATCGAGGGATTCTATAACCGGGACACCAACCGCAAAGCCCGCCAGGTGCTGCAGGAGTTGGTGGAAAAACAGAAGGAGAGCGACAGTACGCTTTATATCGACACGATGATTTCGCCCTCTTATACCTCGGCCATCGCCCAGGTGATCCAGGCCCCTTCGATCTCTGGAATGGAAAGCAACATGGTGGTTTTCGAATACGATAAACGCAGTCCGGAGGAATTGCTGCGGATTCTGGACAATGTAAATCTGGTTCAGGCGGGGGATTTCGATATCGGCATATTTGCCCTGTCGGAACATCTTTTCCGTCCGCAGGGCGGCATTCACGTCTGGCTTCGGGAAGAGGGAGGCAACAATGCCAATTTTATGATTTTGCTGGGTTACATCATCCTATCACATCCGGATTGGCGCAAGAGCCACATCAAACTATTCCTGACCAGCACACGAACGGATATGCCGGAGGTCAAAGCGCAATTGGAACAACGGATTGCTACCGGCCGGTTGCCGATTACGATGTCCAACATCGAGATCGTTTTGCTTTCCGAGGATTTTTCTTTTAGCCAGGCGGTGGCCGTTCACTCTTCTCATGCGGGCTTAACCCTAATCGGCTTTACGGAAACGGATATTCAGCAGTCGGGGTGCCGGTTTTTCTACGGTTACGAGGGAGTGGGGGATATTCTGTTTGTCAATGGAGCCAATCCTAAAGAAATTACCTGATGGATATCGAGCAATTACGAACCTATTGTCTTTCGGTCCGGGGAGCCTGGGAAAGCTTTCCGTTTGACGATTCGGTGCTGGTTTTTAAAATCATGGATAAAATGTTTGCCTTTGTCGGGCTTGAAGTTCCGCAGGACGAAATGACGGTATGCCTGAAGTGCGACCCGGCCCGTTCGGTAGAACTTCGGGAGAGATACGAGGGAATCGGCAAGAGTCATTACGGAGGAAATAGCCTCCTGTGGAACGGCATACGATTGGAGAGCGACGTTCCGGATGATTTGATCCGGGAGTTGGTGGATCATTCGGTGCAAGAGGTCGTTCGGAACATGCCCAGAAAAAAAAGGGAGGAATACCTCAATTCCTGATGGGCGGGGGCCGCGAGTCCTTTTTTCCGCTGTTTTTCGATCCGAAGCGGGTCCGGATTCCGGTCGGGTTCGCTGGAACTCCCGCCGGTGTGTAGACTGCCGTCCGGTTGGTCGAAAAGCCGGCCCTTCGGTTTTACCGTCGGAATCGGCCAATCCGTTCCAGGTGCCTCGATCCGTTTATGCGCCGAGGCGGGGACGTTTTCGGAAAAATTAAATGCCGTCAGGTAGAATCCCTGGACGGCATTTTCTTTTTCCCGAGAGGAGGCGTTTGCCTGGGATGCTTTCCAATGCAACCTGTCTCGGGATCTTATGCTTTTACTTTGACCACGCATTTACGAATTTCGCCCTCTCCGATCATGGGTTGGTGGCCGTCTTCGGGAAAGAAGATGGCAAACTCGCCGTCGTATAGCGTGACAAAGGTTGTGGCTTTATCGTCAAAGAAGAGTACATCTTTAACCGGGTCGATTTCTCCTTGCGGGTGTTTGCAATCTTTCCGCGCGATCCATCCGTGGGTTTCCTTTCCGTGGATGACTACCTGAATGTCGATGTATCGATCATGCGCCTCCATGCGTGCCGTGTCCGTATCTTTGAGCGGAGCGTGCATAATATTGGCCCAGATGTTATCTCCGTCGATCGGATGCTTTCCCGGTTCTAGCGCATGGAGGTCCCGGGTGGTTAAAAATTCGAAGGCTTGGGCAAAAAGTGGATTCAGCGCAACGTATTGCTGTGCATTTTTCAAACTGTCGATTACCATACTTGTAGCTATTTGGGTTCGTATTCTCACATTTCTAAACCTTAAAGGTAGCAATTAATTTCTTCCGAGCCTACTCATGAAAAGTTTTTGGGGTGCCTTTTTTCAAAAAGGCACGATTTGGGCGACTTTTTAAAAGTCGCATTCACGGCCGGTTATCGACAAGTTTGGGCGCGGATCGGTACCCCCTAAAACAAATCCGCAGGCGTTTCACAACGTCTGCGGACTCCCCTTTTAACATTAACCAATCAATAACTTAATCTTACAAAGTAAGATTTCTACTGTTGTCTGAAGTAATAGTTATTCCCAATAACTATTACCCGATACAAATATCCAAAATTGTATAGTCATATGCAAACAAAATCGACGAATTCGGCGTTTTATTCGGTGAAAATGTCTTTGGACTATATATTTTACGAAAAACGGAGGATAATATTACCTCCGTTTTTTTCATATATAGGTTTGTAATACAAATCTAATCTCCCCGGCTGTAATTCGGAGCTTCGCGGGTGATGGCTACATCGTGGGGATGGCTTTCCTGCATACCCGAATTGGTAATCCGTACAAACCGCGCTTCTTTGAGAGCGGCAATGTCTTTCGCTCCGCAATAACCCATGCCCGCGCGGAGTCCGCCGATCATCTGATACATCACTTCGGCCAGCGAGCCTTTGAAAGGTACGCGGGCCGCGATGCCCTCGGGAACGAGTTTTTTGATATCGTCCTCCATGTCCTGAAAATAACGATCTTTGGAGCCCTGCTCCATGGCTTCGAGGGAGCCCATGCCGCGGTAGGATTTGAATTTTCGGCCGTTGTAAATGATCGTTTCGCCCGGCGATTCGTCCACCCCGGCAAACATCGAACCGGCCATGACCGAGTCTGCACCGGCTGCCAGGGCTTTCACAATGTCCCCCGAATACCGCAGTCCACCGTCTGCAATCACCGGAACACCCGTGCCTTTGAGCGCGTGCGCTACATCGTAAATGGCCGACAATTGAGGCATACCGATGCCGGCGATCACGCGGGTGGTGCAGATCGAGCCCGGCCCGATACCCACTTTTACACCGTCCGCACCGGCATCCAGCAACATTTTGGCAGCCTCTGCCGTGGCGATGTTTCCGACCACCACATCCAAATCCGGGAATTCTGCCTTTACCCTTTTCAGCATATCGGCCACTCCTTTGGAATGTCCGTGCGCGGTATCGATCACGATCGCATCCACTTGGGAGTCGTACAGCGCCTTTACCCGTTCCAGGGTATCGTAAGTTACGCCTACGCCGGCCGCTACCCGCAAACGGCCCTTTTCGTCCTTACTGGAGTGCGGGTTGTCTTTGATTTTGGTGATGTCCCTGTAAGTTAAAAGACCGATCAGCCGTCCCTCTTCATCCACCACGGGAAGCTTTTCGATCTTATTTTGCAGCAGGATGTCCGCGGCATTCTGCAGATTGGTCATGTGGGTAGTAATGAGATTTTCACTGGTCATGACCTCTTTAATGCTTTTTTCCATATCTTTCTGGAAACGCAAGTCGCGGTTGGTGACGATGCCGATCAGCCGGTTTTCTCCTTCCACTACGGGAATTCCGCCGATGCGGTTTTCCTTCATCAACTGGAGGGCATCTCCCACGGTATGGTCTTTGGATATGGTGATCGGGTCGTAGATCATGCCGTTCTCCGCTCTTTTTACTTTTCGAACCTGGGCGGCCTGTTCGGCGATGGTCATATTTTTGTGGATCACGCCCAGTCCTCCCTCGCGGGCAATGGCGATGGCCAGTTCGGCTTCGGTTACGGTGTCCATGGCAGCCGATATGATGGGGGTATTGATCGGAACATTTCGGGAAAAACGGGATTGAATATTCACCGTTCGAGGCAGCACTTCCGAATACGCCGGAATCAACAGAACGTCGTCGAATGTGAGATCTTCTGTGTAAATCTTATCGTTTACGAATGACATAGTGGAGATTTTTTGAAAGGAACGTTTAAATTTTGGCAAAGGTACGAATATTTTGTAAAATTTAAAGGATATTTCGCTTTTCCCCTAAAAATTAGCGGCAGCCGATCTCAGGCGATTTACCGACTTCCCACACATTTTGGCATCGCTTTTCAATCTCCGG
This sequence comes from Rikenellaceae bacterium, assembly GCA_021203585.1. GTDB lineage: Bacteria > Bacteroidota > Bacteroidia > Bacteroidales > Rikenellaceae > JAJQAW01. Next base: position 4,718 of record JAJQAW010000299.1, on the reverse strand, counting down.
CCTTCAGCCGAGAGGGGGCGGAAGCGGGCTTCCGGTGGCGCTGAGACACGAACCCACGAGGGGGTAAACGGGGAATTCAATTTGCCTGGGCACGGCCGGGCGACAGCATGAATCCCCGGAGAAAGAAACCGGGAAGAATTCCGAAAGATAACCTGCGAGCCCTCCTTCGGCTTTGCCCTGTCCCGGGGGATTCGACCCCGCTCGATGGCACTCGGTTTGCCGCCGGTTCTACCACTCGCAGTTACCGCCCGGTTATTGAAAAATTATCCTTAATTTTTGTCCCGTCGAAAATTCCTTGTGATCGACTCCTGCCCATTCCAAACCGTTGCCGGAGAGAATCCGGAGCTCCGCCCGAGTAGATTTTCCGTTTGCGTTGACCGTTACCGGATAAGTTCCCGCCGGCGGGAACAACTTATGAGGTTCGTCATAGATTAATTGGCGGTCCGGTCCCTGTTGGGCCAGTAAAAAATAGGGTTCGCTCAGCAACTTACGGGCCTCTTGCAGGTCGCCTCGGGCAATGAGGTCACGCAGGACGGTGGAACTGACTTTTTGCTGGCGAACATCCAGCTTCGGAACCTGGACCATCTCGACATGGTACTGTTTTTTCAGGGTTTCCAGGAAATCCCGGTTGCCCAGGCGGTTGTGGCCGAAATGGTGGTTGTAACCCAGCACGATGGTTTTTGCGCCGACTCCTTCCAGCAGATAGCGCCGGACAAACGATTCGGAGTCCAGCCGACTGAATTCCGGGGTGAATTCCACGATCCACAGATGATCGATGCCGGCCTCTTCGAGTAGGGTTATTTTTTCTTCGAGTGAATTGAGCAGTTTCAGGCTGTCGTCCTCCAGGTGCAACACCCGGCGCGGATGCGGAGCAAAGGTGACGACCACGCTTTCTCCGTCCTGATGTGCGGCGGCTTCCCGCAACTGCTCCAAAATGGCGCGGTGCCCGGCATGCACGCCGTCGAAGGAACCAACCGTAACGGCCGGATTCCGTACCTGTTTCTCGATTTGTGACCGTTGATGAAAAATCCGCATTACTTCTGGACCGCTTCACATTCCTTGACAAAGTAAGTCACTTTCTCCAAGAGCGTAATGATGTCGTAATCCTCTACGTAAATGCCTTCCGGGAAATTGAGGGGCGTGGAGGTAAAATTGAGCACTCCCTTGATCCCGGCCTGAATAATGGATTCGACCATAGCGGCCGCTACCCGGGTCGGAAGGGTGAGCAGGGCGATTTTTACCCGGTTTTCCCGGGCCCTGTCGACAAATTCATCGATGTGGTAAACCGGAACACCGGCGATCTTCTGTCCCACTTTTTGCGGGTCGACGTCGAAGGCCATGGTGATTTTCAGCTTGGAACGTTTTCCGGTAAAATGTTGGGTGACGGCATGCCCGATGTGTCCGATCCCGATCACCGCGACATTCATCACTTCGTTTCCGTCCAGAATATTGCCGATAAACTCGACCAGTACCCGTGCGTCGTAGCCCCGTTTGGTATCGCTCGAAAAGCCGATCAGCATTAAATCCCGGCGGACCTGGACGGCGGTGATCCCGTGGATATTGGCCAGATTGTGTGAATAGAGGTGGGTAACCCCCCTGGCCAATTCGTTCAATAACGTCCGGCGGTATTCGCTCAGTCTTTCGATGGTGCGCTCGGGGATATTATTGGGTACGAAATTAATCGACATACACTTTACTGTTATTATAAAAACAAAGATAGGAAATTTATTGTTATACCTGTTTTTTACCGCTCATTTATATCGCGCAGCTCTCTGTGCGGAAAAGTTCAACGCGTTCCGCGCGGATTCCCCCGGCGGGGCATGTAAATGGGGCTTCAGAAGAAGAACCATACTGACCAAAACACCTCCATCCGGGTACATCCCGTTCGGCCAGAGTCGCTTCATTATTGGATCGGTGCCTATGGGAATGCTTGTTTATGTCGAGAAAAACTTCTTATTTGTAAATAAATCCGATAAAATATAGTAATATGTAATCTCAAAAACATTCCCATCCGATGAAACAATTCAAACGGTTTTCTTTTTTCGGGGTGCTCCTGCTGGCGGCAGCCCTGGAACTCTCGGCCCAACGCGACCCGGAAATGGCTGTGGAAGAGCTGCGTGATTGGCGGTATATTTCGCAGTCGCAAATATCCGCCAACGGGAAGTGGGCGGCGGCCAAAGTACAACCTTGGGAAGGCGACGCTGCCCTTTATCTGTATAGCGAGGAGAGGAAGAATCGGCGGTCTTTACTCCGGCCGGCGCCTTCCATTTTTCCGCTTCTTCGGAATACCTGCTGGTGCAGTTGACAACCGGAAAACAACTGGCCGATTCGCTGAAACTGCGGAAGACTCCGCGGGCTCGGATGCCGATGAATAGCTTGGTTCTTTGTTCCCTCGGCGGTACTCGGCAGCTTCTCGATTCGGTGCGGTCCTATCAACTGGCCGAAGATGCCGATTGGTTGGCCTACCTGCGCACCCGAAAGGATTCTACGCTGATCGTGCGGTCGCTGGATGGAGCGGCCCAATGGAGCTATCCTTCGGTCTCGCAGTATCGGTTTGCGCCTCGCGGTGATAGGATCTGCTTGGTAACCGGCGGCGATTCGCTCGGCATGCAGCCCGGTTTATACGTGCTCTACCCGGAACGGGGAGAATCCCGGTTGGTGCATGCCGGTAAGGAATACTACACCGGTCTTACCTGGAATCAAACCGGGGATCGGCTCGCTTTTTTGCATACGGAAGAGAAAGATTTGGCCGATCGGGGTATGGATTTGTGGCTGTGGGATCCGGAACAGGGGACACGGTTGGTTACCGGGCGGGAACACGATGCCTTTCCGGAAAAGTGGGTGGTCAGCCCCCACGGCTCCCTTTCTTTTTCCGAAAACGGACGCCGTTTGTTTTTCGGAACGGCACCCGTACCCCGCCGGCCGGATACGACCCGGCTGAGCGAACACTGGCCCCAGGTGGAAATATGGAGTTGGGACGAACCGGTGCAGTATACGGTTCAAAACCACCAATTAGCCCAGGAGCGCACACGCACCTACCGGGCAGTTTACAACCTGGATTCCGACCGGATTTTACAATTGGCCGATCGGGAATTGCCCCGGTTGCAACTGGCCGAACGGGGAAACGGGGAATTCGGCTTGCTTTCCACCACCCGTGCCTATTCCCTCTCTTCGATGTGGGAATCCCGCTCCCGGCGCGACATTTGGTCCGTTTCGTTGAATACCGGAGAACGTCGGTTGTTGAAACAGGCCGATTACGCGGCTCCCTCTCTCTCGCCGGAAGGAATATTCGCCTGCTGGTACGAGGAGGCTGACAGCGCGTGGCATACGATCGAATTGGCCACCGGCCGGGAATATGCCTTGTCCTCTCCCCGCACTTTTACGGCTTGGGAGGAAGATTACGACATGCCGACGGAACCCCCCGCGTACGGTCTGGCCGGCTGGACGGCCGGCGATGCCGCCGTGCTGATCTACGACCGTTATGATATCTGGCAATTCGATCCGCGAGCCGGATCGGAACCTGTCAACCTCACCCGCAACGGCAGATACCAACGGATCCGGTATCGGCTCCTGAAAATCGATCCGCAGGAACCGGCGATCGATCCGGCCGGCATCCAATACCTGACCGGATTTCACGAGCCTTCGAAGGGGCACGGTTATTACCGGGCCGATTGGCAAAAAAAGCGTGAACCCGAACCGCTGCTGGCCGAGGATTTCCTGTTAGCCCATTTTAAAAAAGCCAAACAGGCGGATGCGGTCCTATATACTCGGGAGACGTACCAGGAATTTCCGGAATTACGGCGGACCGATCTGAGCTTCCAAAACTCCATCCCGTTGACCCGGCTGGGCCGGCAGCAGGAAGGTATCCGGTGGGGAACGGCCGAGCTTGTCGATTGGATCTCTTTGGATGGGAAACCGCTCCAAGGCGTGGTTTACAAACCGGCCGATTTCGATCCGGGCCGGAAATATCCGCTGTTGGTAAATTTTTATGAACGGAATTCGGAAACACTCCATAGTTACCGGTTGCCCAGTCCGCATCGTTCTACGATCGATTATCACCTGTACAACAGCCACGAGTACATCATTTTTAATCCCGACGTGGTCTACACGGAAGGTTATCCGGGAGAAAGTTGCTATAACTGCGTAATGCCGGGTATTTCGATGCTCCTCGGGGAAGGGTACATCGATCCGAAGGCGATCGGAGCTCAGGGCCATAGCTGGGGCGGCTACCAGGTGGCTTACCTGGCTACCCGGACCGATCTTTTTGCGGCCGTAGAATCCGGTGCGCCGGTGGTCGATATGTTCAGCGCTTACGGAGGAATCCGTTGGGGAACGGGACGAGCCCGCGCTTTTTAGTACGAACATACCCAAAGCCGGATCGGGGGAACTCCCTGGACTCATTTTTCCCGATTTGTGGAAAACTCTCCGTTGTTCCGCATGGATCAGGTCCATACCCCCGTGTTGATCCTGCATAACGATAACGACGGGCATGTATCCTGGTATCAGGGAATCGAATATTTTCTGGCCCTCAAACGGCTGGGTAAGCCTGCCTGGCTGCTCAATTATACGGGTGAGGTTCATTGGCCGGAGAAAATTGTTAACCGGATGGATTTCCAGAAACGGATGTTCCAGTTTTTCGACTATTATTTAAAAGGTGCTCCGATGCCGCGCTGGATGTCCGAAGGCATTCCCGCCCTAGACCGTGACTTCGAATCGGG
>JAJQAW010000113.1:7699-14814 GCA_021203585.1 Rikenellaceae bacterium | reverse complement strand
GGCCTATTGGCCCGATACGACCTACAGGGCCGATCTGGTGATTGATTCCATCCGTCTGATACACCGCAACCAACGGGACCGCCTCTATCGAAACACTCTGCACGCGGAAGCCGGCCCCCGGCAAGTCACGGCCGCCGTGCGTTCCGGAGATTTGAAACTGGATTTCAACGCGCCGGTACCGATCGATTCACTTTGGGGCAGCATCGGCGGACTAAGGGCGGAAGTCGACCGTCAGATCGAGGCGCACCGTTTGGATATGGAGCGGGTGTAGCAAACCATGCCGCCCTTTCGGTTGGAGGCTTCCGCCGGAGGGCGTAATCTGGTTCATTCGCTGTTGCAAACCGCCGGGATGGATTTCCAATCGCTGCAACTTTCCGCTTCCACCCTGGATGCACAACCTTTTCGGGCGGACTTGCTCGTGAACCGCCTGCATACCGGTTCGCTAACCCTGGATACGCTCCGACTCGGTTTAGCCCGGAGGGATCGACAATTGGGTTATTGGGTTCGGCTCTCCAACCGTCCCGGCAACTTGGAGCAGATGGCCCTGATCGCTGCGGCCGGCCAGGTGGAAGAGGACCGGGCAACGGTCCAGGTCTACCAGCGCAGCCGTTCGGATAGTGTGGGTTTTCGGTTTGGATTGAATGCTCAGTGGCAGGATTCTGCCATCCGGGCTACCCTGACTCCCGAACGGCCCGTGTTCGGCTACCTGCCCTGGCAAGTCAATGCGGACAATTTTATCGAATATCATTTCAACCGGCAGTTGGAGGCCGATCTCAGGCTGGAAGGTCCCGAGGCCGGACAGCACGTATACCTCACCTCCGCTCCGTTGGAGCCCAGTCTTCCTACGGGAGCGGTGAAACTGGATATGGCCGGCATCGATATCGGTACGGCCTTGGAGATGTTGCCTTCATCGCCTCCGATAGACGGCACACTGGCCACGGATGTGAGCTTCGGGTTTTATGAAGGCCGCATCGCAGCGGCCGGTAAGGTCGGTGTGACAGACCTTTCATACCAGGACCGCCGGGTGGGAAATATCGGACTGGATGTGGATTTCCAGTCCGACAGTCTAAATCGGTATACCCTCAAAGCCGGCATGCAGGTGGATCAACGGACGGTATTGACGGCCGAGGGCTCACTGCCTTCCAATGAGCAGGAAAATCTGACGGTACAGGCCTCCCTGCAATCCTTTCCGCTGACGGTGCTGAACGCTTTCTTACCGGAAGAGACGGTCCAATGGGAGAGGGCACTGAACGGATCGCTCGCGGTGGGGGGAACCACTCTCCATCCGGTAGCCAACGGCAATCTGCAATTCGTGGAGGGCCGGCTGAGCGTCCCGTTGATCGGAACCGCCTTTGGCCTGGAAGCCGGAGCGATCGAGATTGCCGACAGCCGCCTCGATTTGGGCCGAATTTCTTTGGTCTCTCCCAATAACCAGCGCCTGACGATAGACGGTACGGTGAATTTCGCCGATCTTTCCCGCTTGGTGGTCGATGTGACGGCGCAGGCGCAAAATTTCGAACTCATTAGTTCGACCTCCAACGACCGATCGCAGATTTACGGTAAAGCGCCGATCGATGTGGACCTTACGGCCCGGGGAGCTACGGATGCCCTGACCGTGCGGGGAGATGTCCGCCTACTTCGAGGAACAGATGTCACCTACACCCTGCCGGAGCAAACGGCCCGGGTCCAAAGTGTGAAGCAGGACTTGGTGAGCTTTGTTGATTTCGACGACCCGGCCACCCTTGTCCCCGATACAACCCGCAGGTTAGACTTGTTCGGATTGGATATGCTGGTCAATATCGATATTCAGGAAAATATCGAGGTGACGGTCAATCTTTCGGACGACGGCAATAACCGGGCGGAAGTGGCGGGTCACGGCAACCTGACTTACACGCTCAATACACAGGGAGACAGCCGTTTTATGGGTCGTTTCGATGTGGCCTCGGGACGGATTTTATACAGCCCGCCGGTAATTTCCCAGAAGGATTTCGCCATCGAAGAAAACAGTTATGTGGAATGGACGGGGGATATGCTGAATCCGACCTTCGATATCACGGCCATCCAGAATACGAGTGTGAACGTGGATTTCAATGACGGGGAAAGTTCGCAGAATGTCAATTTTCAGATTATGATTCTGGTTCGCAACTCGTTGGAAAACATTGATTTGAGTTTTGATTTGGCCGCTCCGAATAATGCTGCGATCAGCGACGAGTTGGCCCAGATGAGTCCGGAACAGCGGATGCAGCAGGCTTTTTCCCTACTGGCCTATAACCGGTATACCGGTCCGAGCGCTACGAGAAGTGCGAATGTGAACGATCCGCTCAATACGTTCATCACCCGTGAACTCAACACTTGGACCCGTGATAATTTACAGGGAATCGATCTGTCGCTGGGCCTCAATACGGTGGACGGGGAGGACGGCACGCACACCAATTATTCCTACCAAGTCTCCAAGAGTTTTATGGACGACCGGATTAAAGTGACGGTGGGCGGTAATGTCGATCCGGAGGCTACCGGGGAAGAGAATTTGCAAAATAATTTTGTGCAGAACGTCTCGGTGGAATACCGGCTGACCGAACGCGATAATATGTACCTCCGTTTCTTCCGCAACCTGACTCAGGAGAGTATGCTGGATAGCGAAGTGATTGAAACCGGCGTTGGATTTTTGCTGCGTAAACGGCTGAACCGGCTGGGCGATCTGTTCAAACTGATGCCCAAAGAACAGCGCCGGGAACGCCGGCAAATCCGTCGAGAAATGCGCGATGCCGACGACCGGGAACCGGACCCGGCCCGGCAGCAACGCCAGCAACCGGCCTTGGAGGATCCCAATGAACCTACGGTATGAAAATGAACCGACGAATCGATACACTGCTGAGAGGCCTGATCCTTCCGCTGCTGCTCACGGGTTGCTCCACCACTTCGCGCCTGGCAGAGGATCAGGTGCTGTATACGGGTGTGAAAAAGATCGAAATCCACTCGGCAGACGGGGAAAAAGTGCCGGGAGGTACCGAATCCGAGATTAAGGATGCGCTGAATGTCAAACCCAATAATCCGCTGTTCAGCCCTTACGTCCGCACCCCGATTCCGACCGGATTGTGGGTGTGGAACCACTTCTATACCGAAAAAAGAAGCGGATTGAAATAGTGGATTTACAAACGGCTGGCCAAGAAGCCGGTACTGGTTTCGGATGTGCAGCCGGACCAGCGGATGGAGTTGGTGGAAGATATACTGGACAATCTCGGTAATTTCGGATCTTCGGCCGAATACGAAGTGCTTCCGAAAAAAATCCGAAAAAGGCGAAAATGCGCTACCGCATTACCGTGGCCCCACCGTGGTTCTACAGCCAGGTACGGTTTCCGGAGGTGTGCTGTCCGGTGACGGCCCGGATCGACAGTATGAAAGGCGGTTCGTACCTGCACGTAGGAGATCAGTACAACATCGATACCCTCCGGGCGGAACGAATCCACATCACCAACAACCTGAGGGAGAACAGTTACTATTACTTCCGTCCGGATTACCTGGAATACCAGGCCGATACGCTGCACGAACCTTACCGCATCGAACTGCGGATGATCACCGCGCCCGGTATTCCGCAAGCGGCCATGCAACCTTACCGCAATGGAGATATCATCGTACAGTTGACCAATCCGTTGGGAGGGGAGGTGGATTCGACCGAAATCAACGGCATAAAAGTCCGCTATCAGCAGCCGTTGAAACTCCGCCCCAAAATCCTGGCCGGGCTGTTGACCCTGGCATCGGGGAAGGAGACCCGGGTGAGTGAGATCAATGCTACGCTCAATCGATTTTCCAAATTGGGCGTTTTCCGTTACGTGAACATGAGCGTTACGCCGCTGGACTCGCTCCGGGGCGCCGATTCGCTGAATATGGTGATTTCCGCCGCTTTCGAAGCTCCGATGGATGCCGAACTGGAAGCGGATGTAGTGTCCAAATCCAATAGTTACATCGGACCCGGAATCTCCTTCGGCTTGCGCCACCGCAATTTTCTGCGCGGGGGCGAACAGTTTTCCGTACAGGCCAATGCCTCTTACGAATGGCAAACGGGCAATACCGGCTCGCAACTCAACCGCTCGAGAATCAATTCCTATGAATTCGGATTGAACGCCTCGCTGGTCGTGCCGCGGTTGCTGGCCCCGAAATTCATTCCGCGCAGCACCAAATACGAGGCCCGTACCATCTTTCAGTTGGGGGCCTCCCTGATGAACCGTCCTCAATTCTTCTCCATGTTCTCGGCCAACGGAAGTCTCACCTATGATTTCCGGTCGGATGCTGCCAGTAGCCACAGTTTTACGCCTTTTCGGCTCACTTACAACAATGTGTTCCGAAAAACCCAGGAATTCCAGGATTTACTGGATCGACTGACCTACCTCAGCCGGAGTTTTGAAAACCAGTTGATCCCGGCCATGGCCTATACCTATACCTTCGATAAATACCTGGGCCGCAAACGGCGCGATCGGATCATCTGGCAAACTACGGCGACCGAAGCCGGAAATATAGTGGACGGCTTGGCCGCTTTGGGGGGGGGCGGACATCGTCCCCGGAAGATCTTCGGAATTGCTTATTCGCAGTTTGTCAAAGCCACCACCGAATTCAAATATTACCGAGCCTTGGGAACGAAGAATACCCTGGTCGGCCGGTTGTATGCCGGGGCCGGCCATCCCTACGGGAATTCGGACGTTTTGCCTTACAGCGAGCAGTTTTACGTGGGAAGAGCCAACAGCATCCGTGCCTTCACCATTCGTTCGCTGGGTCCGGGCAGCTTCCGCGCCCGGGAGGAGGACAACAACGGTTATTTCGATCAGACCGGAGACTTTAAAGTGGAAGCCAATGTGGAGTATCGTTTCAACCTGATTGCCGATCTGTACGGCGCACTATTCGTGGATACCGGAAACATCTGGCTGTTGGAAAAAGATCCGGAGCGTCCCGGTGGAAAATTGGACGGCAGGAAATTTTTCGATCAACTAGCGTTGGGAACCGGAGCGGGGTTGCGGTACGACCTGAATTACCTGGTCATACGGGCCGACCTGGGAATCGGGATTCATGCTCCCTACGATACCGGAAAGAGCGGCTACTACAACATGCCGCGCTTCAAGGACAGTCTGGGTTTCCACTTGGCGATCGGTTATCCTTTCTGACCGGCAGGCGGAAAACGGCCGGTAGCGTAGGCAAAACCGCTCCCAGGCTCGGTGTGTTAGTTTGCGGCGGCGGCATGCGTAAACGTACGGGAAGGAGGCGCCGTCATTTTCAGGGAGAATGGTTATCCGGGGGCACCTTCATCCACCCATCGAAAAAACATCCTGTCGGCTTGAATATCGGATTTAATGCTGTCGTTTCCATAGAAATCATGAGGTGCGTATGCAGTCCGTAATTATTTTCCGGTTCAATTTTCGGAAAGAGTAGAGACCTTTGGAAATCGTAATTTTTGGGAAAGAAAAATTGGCCGGTTGACCGGTTCGTTTATTTTTGTATATTTAGAAAGTGTTCGTCTTTTATTCCCAAGCTTATAAGGCTATGTCAGAAAAATTAGGATTCAAAATCAAACAATTGCGCGAAACGTTGGAATTGACCTGGGACGATTTGGCCGAGGCTGCCGGCATCGAGTCTAGACAGATTTCGATGATCGAGAACGGCGAATTATCGCCGAGCATTTCCACCCTGATTAAAATATCCCGCCGGATGGGGGTCCGCTTAGGGACGCTCTTGGATGGCACTGAAGCCAGCGCTCCGGTGATCACCTCGACCGAGGCCTTGCGACCGACCGTCAACGGCAGCAAACCGGGAATCAGTCCCCACCTGGATTTTTATTCGCTGGCCGGCAATAAGCTGGACCGCAACATGGAGCCCTTTTTGATCGATATCCGGTTCGCCGATCCCGCTGAAAAGCAAAATTGGTCCACCCACGAGGGAGAAGAATTCATTTTCGTGCTCGATGGTGCCGTAGAGGTCTATTACGGCAAGGAAAAGTACGAACTCAATGCGGGCCAAAGCATCTACTACGACTCCATCGTTCCGCATTGCGTGACGACGGCCGAACCGGCCCGTGTGGCCAAAGCCCTGGCGGTCACCTATACTCCCAATTAAACCGGATGCCGTATGAAACAGTCAATTTCACTGGATAATTTGCCCCTGATCGAGGCCACCTTAGGTGGTTTACTCGAAAAATGGGCCGTCGAACTACCGGATCACGATTTTCTGGTTTATCCGGACCGCGGCCTGCGCATGACTTACGCGCAGTTCAACGACCGGGTCGATAAAATGGCCAAAGGGTTATTGGAACTCGGCGTGGACCGCGAGGATAAAGTGGGTATGTGGGCGCATAATGTGCTGGATTGGTTGACCATGATGTTCGTATGCGCCAAGATCGGGACCATTCTGGTAACGGTCAATACCAGTTATAAGATCAAAGAGGTGGAGTTCATCCTGGAAAATGCGGATATCCATACCATGTGTCTGGTCAACGGATACCGGGATACGGATTATGTGGAAAGCCTCTACGAATTGGTGCCGGAGCTTAAAACCCTGCAGCGGGGGAGGCTTCGTAGCGCCCGTTTCCCCTTTTTGCGGAATGTGGTTTACATCGGTCAGGAAAAACAGCGCGGGATGTACAATACCGCCGAACTTCTGCTCATGGGCTCCCACCTGTCGGATAGCGATTTGGCGGAGGCCGAAAAATCGGTGGATACCCACGATGTGACCATGATGCAGTATACCTCCGGAACTACCGGTTTCCCCAAAGGCGTGCTGTTGTCCCACCATAATATCCTCAATTGCGGCCTGGGAACCGGTACGGCGATGGAATTTACCAGCGCGGACAAGCTGTTGACTTGCGTGCCGTTGTTTCACTGCTTCGGATGCGTGTTGGCTTTGTGTGCGGTCATCACCCACGGCGCCACTATGGTCATGGTAGAGAATTTCGATCCGTTGCGGGTATTGGCCGGTATCGACAAAGAAAAATGTACCCTGCTTTACGGTGTGCCGACCATGTTTATTGCTGAATTGAACCATCCGATGTTCGACATGTTCGATTACTCCTCCCTGCGAACCGGAATTATGGCAGGCGCGGTGTGCCCGATCGAAACGATGGTCCAGGTCTGACT
>JAJQAW010000113.1:0-7689 GCA_021203585.1 Rikenellaceae bacterium | reverse complement strand
CAAATGAACTGCAAATTAATCAGCGTATACGGCATGACCGAGACCTCGCCGGGCATGACGGTCAGCCGGTTGACCGATTCGGACGAAGTACGGGCCACCACGGTCGGCCGACCCTTCCCTCATGTGGATGTAAAAATTCTCGATCCGGAAACCCACCGGGAGCTTCCGGCCGGTACGCCGGGAGAGATTTGCTGCAAGGGGTATAATCTGATGAAAGGATACTATAAAAATCCGGAAGCTACGGCGCAAATCATCGATGAGAACGGTTATCTGCATTCCGGGGATCTCGGGGTGAAGGATGAAAACGGCAATTACCGAATCACCGGCCGCATCAAGGACCTGATTATCCGGGGCGGTGAAAACATCTCTCCGCGCGAGATCGAGGATTACCTGTTTACCATGCCGCAGATCAAAGAGGTGGAGGTGGCCGGTATCCCCAGTCCCAAATACGGGGAGCAGATCGGCGCCTTCATCACGCTCAAGGAGGGGGAAACCCTGACTCCGGAAGAGGTCCAATTGTACTGCCGCGGACAAATCGCCCGGTATAAAATCCCGAAATATGTCTTCTTTGTGGAGGAATTTCCGATGACCGCCAGCGGGAAGATACAAAAATACAAGTTGCAGGACCTGGGAGTACGGTTGCTTCGACAAGCCGGTATCGAAATCGTTTGACCCGGATGGCAACCCGACAGCCCATCGTTTAGGCGGTTCCCGGGAGCGGAGGGTTCGGTTAATTCCTTTCGGAATTCAGGGCGTGTTGAGCCAGGAACCTTTCGATGATGTGGATATCGGCATCTTTAAGTAAAACGGTTTTCTCACTGTCCAACAGATAAAGCGTGGGAATGGCTTTCAGATCGTATATATCCTGATCCTTGAGAAGGGTTTCCGGATCGTAGCCGTTGATCCAGTCGGCCGGCATTTTGTCCCGGTATTTTTCCCATTCGGTAAGATCCTGATCAGGATACACCGCCAGTACGGTCAGGCGGTCGTCCCGGAGCAGAGCTCGGATTACGGGCGATTGGTTGCTGTGTTCAATGATTTCCGAACAGGCCGTACAACCGGGATTATTGAAAAAAAAGCAGCAGGTATTCCGATCGAATCGCCGACATCTTGCCCCGGGTGCCGTCGGCCAGCCGATAGCCGAAATCGGCTGCCGGAATCCCGACCCGGTTTTTTTGGGCCAGTGTGAGCCGGTATTCGGCCCGTGCGCGGGTAGCCATATCGAGCCATTCGGGAGATTCCAGTATATGGTCTCCAGTACCGGGATATACAACTCTTCGTTGCGGTAGGGGGAATTCGGATCCCACAGGTAATGGCCGGCCTTTTCGACAAAATACCGGAACATCACCGTATCCGCCTGCGATTGCCGGATCGGCCGAGCCATGGAAGCGGTAGAAAGTTCGCGGCCGGCATAGGGCAGCAGCACGAAAAAATCCACCAGCGCCTGTTCCAATGCATCCGGAGCGGCGAGCCACGCGGTATCGGAGAAATCGAATTTATCCCAGTAATGTTCGACCATAAAATCGGCTTGCGCCTGCCGGTCGGTCAGGGTAAGCGGTATTTCGGGTTTGTTGAAAACCGGTTTTGAGGTACCTGTGGCGGCCGTGGGCCGGGATGAGGTACCGTTGCATGCGGTGAAAACCAGCAGCCAAGCGAGACAATAGATACACCTTTTCATAGTCGCTGTACAAGTTTAGACTCCCCGACAAATGTAACGGATATCTCGCGATAAAAAAAGAGCGTCCCGCCGGCGGGGACACTCTTTTAAGAATTCCTATATCGGTCGACTATTTGGTCGAACCTTCGATATCGACCGTAAATCCGATCTCTCCCAGGGAAAGTTTCAGATCGAGGGTTCTTACCTCATCCTCATCGATAGCAATGGTTCCGGAGATGGTCGTATCGTCGATTTCCATTGCCTGTCCGGAAAGAACCAATGAAACTTTCACGGTTTGATCTTCGATTACCGCACTGTTTTCATCGTTTTCAACTGCGGTCAGGGTCAATTCGTCGATCACAATATCGGTTGCCGTTACCACAAAGTATTCGAATTGAGTCATTTCCAGTTTTACGGTATTTTCGCTTTCCCCGATGGTGGAAATGGTGACTACCGATTTTTCGGTGTCCTGGTCATAGTCTCCGTCCGCTCTTACCGAAGCTTCCGACACGATCGGTGTAACCTCTACGTCTACGGTATAAACGCCCTCGGCGATTTCGGCCAGCGTAAGGGTTTTAACGGGTTCCGGATCGGGATCGGGATCAGGATCGTCGTTGCTGCTTGACCACGCGGTCAAACCGATTACCGGAAGGGCCAGCATCATCATTAAAAATAATTTCTTCATTGTAACTAAAGTTTAATTAATAACTATTAAAAAATATTAAGTCGAGTTAAAAATATAGGAATTACAGGGCGCAAATATAATCAAATTTTATTAATTACACCGGTCGAACCTTTCATAATGTTCCTACGGTATAATAGATACAAACCGGCCATCTTTCGTTGCACCGGGTGGTAAAATTTTTTAATTTTCTTGTTTCAGAGCGTTGATGCGGTCGCGCAGAATGCCGGCCTCTTCGTAGCGTTCCTGCTCCACGAGCCGTTTGAGTTTTTCTTCCATGACGTGAATCCGTTGGGGGAGCTTCATGCTTCCCATGTCGTGGTACAGCAGCATACCCACCCGCTGGATGACCTCTTGGCCGATATACATCGGCGCACCTTCCCGCAAGGCCAGGGCCACTCCGTCCGTAGGCCGGCAATCCAGGGTAAAAATTTCCTGGCCGTCCCGTCCGAAAATCAGGGAGGCGTAATAGATTCCCCGTTGAAAATCATGAATTTTCAGGTGGTGCAGCCGGTAACCGGTAGCCGAAATAAATTGCGCAAACAGTTCATGGGTTCCCGGGCGCAACGACGGTTCGCCTTCGGTCAGGGTCAGCAGCGGACGGGCGTCGAGCGGGCTGATCACGATCGGAATTTCCAGTCTCTGGCCGGTATCCTCCAGTACCAGCCGGTAACACCCGTTCGAGTCGGGATCCTCGATAATTTCCTTAATCTGTATTTCGATAAATTCTTTTTTCATGGCCGCTCGATCGCTCCAAAAGTAGGAAAATTTAACCGTTTTTGTTACCTTTACCAATTCTTATACCATTCATAACGAACGGATTTACCTTTGCGTATGCTTTATTTTCGGATTTTTCTCGGTTCGGTTTTTTGGTGGCTTTGGATTTTCCCGCTTTTGGGGCAGGGCGATATTTGCCGTAAGGCGGCATTTTACAATGTGGAAAACCTGTTCGATACGGTCAACGATCCGGCCTCCCAGGACGGGGATTTTACTCCGGACGGCCGGTACGGTTGGACCGAGGAACGGTTGAACGAGAAAACCGGACACCTGGCCCGCGTCCTGTCGGAGATCGCGGCAGATTTGGTGGGATTGGCCGAGGTGGAGAACGCGCCGGTCGTGGAGCGGCTGGCCGGTCATCCCGCTGTGGCTGCGTTGGGTTACGGTTTCGTGCATTTCGACTCGCCGGATCCCCGGGGAATCGATGTGGCGCTGCTCTACCGGCGGGCACGTTTCCGACCGCTTGCCATGCAGGCGGTGCGGTACCGGCAGCTTCCGCATTACCGGACCCGGGAAATGCTCCATGTCCGTGGCGTTTGGCAGGGGCATCCGACCCATGTGCTGGTATGCCACTTACCATCCGTTCTTTCTTCCCGTCAGGTGCGTCATAGGGCGGCCGCCTCGGTGCGGTTTTATGCGGATTCCCTGCTGCGAGCCGATCCGGATCATCTGCTGGTGCTGATGGGGGATTTCAATGCCAATCCGGGAAGTCGGCCGATGAAACTGATCGGGCAAGCGGCAGGATTGGACAATCCGTTTGCAGCGCTCTATAAAAGCGGATACGGGACCTACCTGTACCGGGGGAAGTGGAACATGTACGATTCGGTATTGGTAGGCGGCACCCTGCCGGGAAGGGTGCAGGCGCAGGTCTTCATCCGGGATTACCTGATCCAGCCGGACGGACCGTATCAGGGATATCCGTACCGGAGTTTTTCGGGATTCCGGTATATCAGCGGCTACAGCGACCACCTGCCGGTGGTATTGACCTTCGCGGAGTGACCCCTGAGGCTAAACCGGAATTCGGAGAATTCTGCAGACCATGAAAAATGGAATAAACCAGAACATTTATTCCATTTAATTTGCTACCTTGGCTCCATATTCGATCGAAATCTTTCGATTTTTTACCTATTCCTGCTAATTCGAAGATCCATGAAACATCGTTTGCTTTGGTTCGGCCTCCTGCTTGGTTCCGCTATTCCGGTGCATATGCTGGCGCAATCTCAGATCGATTCCGACACCGGAGGCTTCCTGGAATATTACGCCGGCTATTACCAGAATATCTATAAAGATCAGGCAGTGCTTTTTGGAGGAAAAGTACAGCAGCCCCTGACCCGGCGCACGGAAAGTCTATACCTGCGGGACCGGTTGCTCAGGGAGCTCGATGAGACCGGTAGAGAGCGCTTTCCGACTCCCGTTCCGGCCCGGGATTCCTACGGGGAAGGATCGTTGCTGTACGATGGGGTTTTTTATACCGGTCTTTCGCTGCGCCTGGACCTGTATCAGGACGAACTGGTCGTTCGAACTCCCAATGAAGTCTATGGGGTGATTCTCGACCCCACGCGGGTAGGATATGCCGAATTTCGGAATTACCGGGTGGAATATATCCCGGCCGAACAACAGGGAGATTTACCGACACACGGATACTATCAGGTTCTTCACGATGGTACTCTGCGTGTGCTCCGCAAGGAGTTTCTGGAATTTAACCGTCTGGAAGAGCGATTTGTACACCGCACCGTGCGCTATTATATTCAGAAAGAGGGCGCCGTGTACCGGGTCAGACCCCGCAAAGGCTCCATACTCAAGGCTCTGGGCGGACACCGCCGGGAAATGGATCAGTTTATACGCCGGTATGGCGATTTAAAGCAGGATATGGATCAGGCTCTCGTACAGATTGTCTCCGAATACGAACGATTAAACCCCTAAAACCGGATTATGAAAAATACCTTTATCTTTCTGTTATTTTTTGCGGTATTCATACCCGTATTTTCCGGTTCGGCCCAGCAGAGGCTCGATGTGCAGCTGACGGACAGACCCGTGAGAGAGTTGTTCGGACTGATCGAAGAGCATTCCGGTTGGCGGGTATTCGCACCGCAGGACGAAGAACTCGATTCGTTGCTGGTTACGGTTCGCCGCTCCGGCATCCTACCGCAGGAACTGCTGGCGGAGGTATTGGAGGATAGTCCGTACGAGGTTTCGGTTTACCGGCAAAACTTGTTTGTGCTGCGGGAGCGGCGGCTGATCACCACGGTCTCCGAACCGAAAGTCGTCCGAACTGCCGGAATGGAACGACCGCCTTCGGCTCCGGACGGAGCGGCCGGAAATTTCCGGCTGGCCCGGCAGGAATTGGGGGACGGCTTCCGACTTTAAAATGTATGAAGTGGGAAATCCCGATTCCCGGCCTTCCGGACGGGTAACCATGAACGGATACGTTTACGATGCCCTTACCGGAGAACCGGTGGCCGGAGTGATCCTGCAAATCGAAGGAACCTATACTACTGTCAGCACGGATGCGTACGGGTACTACACCTTACACCTGAGTCCGGGAGAATATACCATCCTCATCCTCGGAGCCGGCCAGGAAGATTCCCGGCGGCACGTTAAGCTCTATTCGGAGGGGCGTTTCGACATCCTTTCCACGGAAAAAATCCATACTTTCCGGGAAATAACCGTTTACGGGGACCGCCGGGACAACGTGCGCCAAACCGTCATCGGTGTGAAGCGCTTGCAGATGCAGAACATCAAAAACGTTCCGACCGTCTTTGGGGAGGCCGATATCATGCGCATCGTGGCGATGCTGCCCGGGGTCAAAACAGCCGGAGAGATTTCCAGCGGATTCAATGTCCGAGGGGGAGCGACCGACCAGAATTTGATCCTGTACAATGGAGGAACGATATACAATCCGAATCACCTGTTCGGTATGTTTTCGGCTTTCAATCCCGACATCGTGCGGGATATGGAACTGTTTAAATCGAGCATCCCTTCCAAATACAGCGGACGGATCTCTTCGGTGCTCGATATCAACAGTTGGGAAGGCAATAAAAAAGAATTTCAGGGATCTGCCAGTATCGGTTTATTGACCAGCCGACTGACGGTCGAAGGACCGATCCTCAAAGATAAAACCTCGTTCATCCTCGGCGGGCGGACCACCTATTCGGATTGGCTGATCAAACAGATTCCCGAGAAAAGCGGTTTTCGCGACGGATCGGCTAATTTCTTTGACCTCAATGCCACGGTCAGCCACAAATTCGATGAGTACAACCACCTCTACGTGAGCGGCTATTACAGCAAAGACCGCTTCAAATTCGAATACTACGACCGCTACGAATACTACAACAAGAACGCGACGGTTCGTTGGCGCCGGATATTTAGCAACGAGCTTTCGGGGGTCTTCTCTGTCGGTTGGGACCATTACGATTACCAAAGTTCGGATACCGAAACCCCTTCGATGGGCTATCGGTTGGATTTCGGTATCGATCAGTATTTTGCCAAGATCGATTTCACGCACCGCATCGATCAGCAGCACCAGCTGACCTACGGATTCCATTCGACCTGGTATTCGCTCAATCCGGGGCGCTATAATCCCTACGGCGAGGAATCTTTGGTCATGCCGGACCGCCTGCAAAAAGAGAATGCTCTGGAATCTGCGCTTTACATCAGTGATAAATGGGATCTGACACCTTCCATCGCCCTGGACCTGGGAGTCCGTTATTCGATATTTAACGTACTCGGTCCGCGGGATTACAACACCTATGCACCCGGGCACCTCCCCTCGGAGGCGACGTTGGTAGAGACCCGAACCGACCAGAAAGGGATCCTGAAAACCTATCACGGCCCGGAATTCCGGGCGGCCGCCCGGTTTGCTTTCGGCAACGATTATTCGGTAAAAGCCGGAATTAACTCCATGCGCCAGTATATCTATAAAATCTCCAACACCACGGTGATGACTCCGACCGATACCTGGAAGTTGTCCGATGTCAATATCAAACCCCAGCGCGGCATTCAATACGCGGTCGGTATATACAAGGATATCAAGGATCAGTTTATCGAGTTTTCCGTGGAAGGATACTACAAAACCATGAAGGATTACCTGGACTACCGGCACAACGCGGAACTGGTGATGAACCATACCCTGGAAACGGATATCCTCAATACCCGCGGACGCGCTTACGGAGTGGAATTGATGATGCGTCGCACCGAAGGGAAACTCAACGGTTGGGCCAGTTATACGTGGGCCCGGACCGAACTGATCCAGGACGATCCGAAAATTGTCGATCCGGTGAATAACGGGAATTGGTATCCGGCGGATTTCGATAAACCGCACGAGTTTAAGCTGGTCGGAAATTATAAATTTACCCACCGGTTCAGCTTATCGCTCAATTGCGAATACGCTACCGGCCGGCCGATCACGCTTCCGGTATCCAAATACCAGTATGCCGGCGGAGAGTTCGTCTACTACACCGATCGGAACGCTTACCGGATACCGGATTATTTCCGGATGGATATTTCGTTTAACGTCGAACCGAGCCATCATCTGACACTCTTGACCCACAGTATGTTTTCCTTTGGCGTGTAC
>JAJQAW010000357.1:7000-15087 GCA_021203585.1 Rikenellaceae bacterium | reverse complement strand
TGCCTTTTCACCGATCAATGATATCGTTCATCCGAATGAACGAAAAAATCTTATGTTTATGTATTTTTTTAGTTTCGAATTTCCTTTATTTTGTTATTTTTGCATTACAATCGGTCTTCAAAAACCGTTGAAATAAAGAGAGAGCCCATACACCGGAAAGGCTTGCGGACAAAAAAGAATGGGAATCAACCTCTTAGGCTGTTTTCCCATTCGGAAATATGAAAGTTTATTTGATTGTTAACCGTATTTCAATAAATGAACGAATTAAGATAACGGAACTATCCCCCGTAATTCCTTTATCCGAGTAGAGCGAAGACCCACCCAGTACTAACTTAAATAAATCAATTCCATGAAAAAATCTTGTAAAATTCAGGGAAGGCGAACCCGGTTGCTCTTAATCGCTTTCTTTTTTCTTTGCACGAGTTGGCTCGCTCCGGGACAGGTGTGAGCTCAATCCCGCACCGTTACCGGAACGGTTCGGGATGCGGACGGACCGATCGCCGGGGTATCGGTGACCGTAGCAGGCACCTCGACAGGGACCACGACCAACGCTCAGGGCCAATACCGTATTCCGGTTCCCGATCGCGGAACCCTGGTTTTCTCCTTCATGGGTTACGAAACCCAAAGCATTCCCGTTCACACGCAAACCCTGATCGACGTCACGCTGATCGAAAGCGTCTCCATACTGGACGAAGTAGTGGTGATCGGTTACGGAACAACCCGCCGCCGGGATTTGACCGGCTCGGTGGTCAGCATACGGTCCGACGATATAACCATTGCCCCTACCACCGATGTGATGGAGGCGCTTCAGGGAAGAATTACCGGACTGGACATTACCAAAGAGGGCGGATCGTTCGATTCGGACGTCACCGTACTGCTGCGTGGAAACCGCTCCATCTACGGTTCCAACGAACCGTTGTTTATCATCGACGGTGTACCGGGCGATTTCAATTCCGTGAATCCTTCGGATATTCAGAGCGTGGATGTGCTCAAAGATGCCTCGTCGACGGCTATTTACGGTTCGGCAGGTTCGAATGGGGTCATCATCATCACCACCCGCCGCGGTTCGGAAGGCCGCGCCACGGTGAATTTCGACGCTTATTACGGATTTAGCGCCAATCCGGACTACTACAAACCCATGCTGCGGGAGGAATGGTCGGAGTATCAATACGAGACCTACAAATACATCAACGGAACCTATCCGAACAACATGTCTTCGATCCTGGTCCAGACCGAAGTACTGAGTGCCTATAATCAGGGAAAATGGATCGACTGGCTGAAGGAAGCAGCCGGGAAAAGAGCCACAACCCAGAAATACAATCTATCCATTTCGGCCGGTTCCGAGAAAACGAAAGTGTACGCCTCGGCCACCTACGATAAAGATACCGGGTTGGTTCCGAACGATGCGATGAACCGGTATGCGATGCGTCTGAATGTGGGCCAGGAGCTTTTTCCCTGGGCAAAACTGGGCTTCACCTCCTACCTGACCCATCGCATCCGCAATGCCGGCACCGACCGCACGTTCAGTTAAGCCACCGCGGCCCTCCCGTTGGGAGATCCGTACGATGCGGACGGCAACATCAACTATGAATTCCTGCCCGGATTCACCACTCCGCTGGGAGATCAAATCCCGGATCAGTACGTGAACGAGAAGCGCATGACCCACGCCACGGCTTCCGCTTTTGTGGAAATTACACCCTTAAAGGGGCTGAATTACCGCAGCCAGGTCAGCGCCACCCTTCAGCACGATAGACACGGCCGGTTCTGGGACTCCCAATCCATCTCTTCCCTGCCGTTTTACGCCACGACCACTCCCTATGCCGATGTGAATCATTACAACGGCTACCGCTACACGTGGGAAAACATCGTCAACTACACCCGGGAACTGGGCGATCATTCTTTCGGCATAACGGCGGTCTCTTCCTGGACCCACATGACCGAAGAGGATTTCTTGAGCTCGGCCGGCGGACAAATGGTGGAACGATGGTCGTTTTACCGGTTGCTTTCCGGTACCAGTAGCTACGTGGATTCCAACTACAAGAAAGCGCAAAAGATGGGATTTGCCGGACGGGCCAATTACGCCTACAAAGGGAAATACCTGGTCAATTTTTCCGGCCGCTACGACGGAGTTTCCTGGCTTTCGGAGGGCAATAAATGGGATTTCTTTCCGGCCGTCGCCCTGGCCTGGCGGATTTCGGACGAACCGTTCATGGAATCCTCCGCCCAATGGGTCAACAATTTGAAACTTCGCGTGGGCTACGGACAAACCGGAAATTCCGGCGCAGAAGTGGATACCAGCCATACTTCAACCTCGCTGGAAGCCTACATCACCGATTCCGGCATGTTTTATTACACGACCGGAGGCATTACCATCGACGGCCAAATCGCTCCTTTCGTCCAATATGTGAGCAGTTACGGTAATCCGGATCTGAAATGGGAAAAATCGACCAACCTGAATATCGGTCTCGATGCCGCTTTCCTGGGCAACCGGATCGATATGACCCTGGATTGGTACAAAACCAAAACCAAAGGCTTGCTGTTTCTGCGGGCTACGCCCGTCACCAGCGGGTACACCGCTTGGGGGGGAGCGCTGAGTACTTGGGTCAATATCGCCCAAACGGAGAATACAGGGCTGGAATTGACCCTCAACGCGCGGAATATCCTCAAACCCCGCTTCACCTGGAGCACGGGATTGACCCTGACCTGGGGGAAAGAAAAAATCGTTTCCCTGCCCAACGGTGAGGATATCATCAGCGAGAAGCTGTTTCGCGGACAACCCATCAAATCCCTGTACGATTACAAATACGACGGCATCTGGGGTACCGATACGGACCAGGCGACCCTGGACGCGTACAATGTAAAACCAGGTCTGGTCCGTATCAAAACCAATCCGGACGAAGAAGGCAATGAACAACATACCTACGGAACGGGCGACCAAATGATCCTGGGCCATTCGAATCCGGATTATATCGTAGGACTGAACAACACGTTCACTTACCGCCAATTCGACCTGTCGGTATTCATGATGGGACGTTTCGGACAAACCATCGAGAGCAGTTACCTGAGCCGATACACCGCGCCCTCCTACGGAGCGGATCAGAACAACCAGATTTCCGGCACGGACTATTGGACCGAAACCAACCAGGGAGCCTATTTCCCGGCCGCCGGCAGCGGGAATCAACAAACCGTTATGGCCGCTTTGAAATACCGCAGCGGATCGTTTATCAAAATTAAAAACATCACCCTCGGCTACACCCTCCCCCAAAACCTCTCGCGGATCGCCCGCATGGAGAGGCTGCGGATATACGCTACCGCCTATAACCCGGTGGTGTGGGCCATGGACCGCCAGCTGAAAGGGACCGATCCCGAGTCCAATTCGGAAAGTTATCCGCTTTACAAGCAGTTTGTATTTGAAGTTAATATTACCTTTTAATTCAACGATAGAAAGATGAGAACAACAAGATATTTTACCGGTCCGATCCGGCTGGTACTCCTGTCGGCAATCGGCCTTTGCCTGCACTCCTGCTCCTTGGAAGAGGATAATCCGGGAGGATTTACCAAGGAAAATATAGCCACCTCGCGGGAAGGATACCGGGCTATTGTGAATAACTGTTACTTCGGGCTGCAGCGTAATTATTACGGAACCTCCAATTTCGGATATGTAACCAATGCCGAAAGCGATTTGTGGACCTCCTACGCCAACGACGATTACCGTGCCACGGAACATTTCTGGTTCTATGCCAATAGCAGTCCGAATGTCACCAGCAGCGTATATCAGAACCTGTGGTACAACGCTTACGACGGCATCGGTTCCTGCAACGACGCCATTCGTCTCTCGGAACTCGCGGTCATGGACGCGGAAGAAAAAAGCGAATGGGTGGCCGAAGCCCGTTTCCTGCGGGCGGTTTATTATTACCACCTGGTGGAGCAATTCAACGGCTGTACCATTACCCCGGAAACCCTAGAGGGTCCGGATTATGCGCCCGTCAAAAGCGATCCGCTGACCGTTTATCAGCAGGTGATTATTCCCGATCTGCTGTTTGCCAGCGAAAACCTGCGGATCGGCACAGACGAAGAATCCACCTATCCCCCCCCTCCCCGCAAGGCCGCACTCGGATTCCTGGCCAAAGCCTACCTGTCGATGATTCGTCACGACAACCGCAATACCGCCTACGCGGCGGAAGCTCTCCAGTATGCCCGCTTGCTGAGTGAGGATGCCGAATCGGGCGGAAGCCGCTACAACGCCCATTTGTATGAGGATTACGCCCAGGTGTTCGATGAAAACAGCAATTACGCGAACAAAGAGGCGCTGTGGAAACACCGTTGGTACTCCGGCCCGGATGGATACGGGTCCAGCAACGGGTCTCAAAACCTCAACCTCAAACACACCTATTTCTATTGCCGGTACACGAACTTCGGCGCTCTGAGCGATGCCCTGCAATGGTATCTGCTGGCCTGGGGAGGCAACGCACCCGGCAATTTTATGCCCACACAGCATTTGATGAGCCTGTTCCGAAACCAGGACGGCACGCTCGACCCCCGCTTCAATCTGAATTTCCAGCGGGAATGGCATGCCAATCAATCCTATACCTGGAGCGAAGGGGATGTGGAACGGCATGAAAAGGACGCATCCCTGATCGGCCATACCTTGGAGGTCGGGGACCTGGCAATCAAAATCATCCTACCCGAAGACGAAGATTACGAACGGGAGCGGGCCAACCGGGCCCTGAGTCCTTACCTGCTGGTGGATTACGCGGATGTGTACAATGACCAGTCCAAGCGGATACGGATGGAGCATACCAACACCGTGACCGGCCGCGAGGAGACCGAAAATTTCTACCGGTATTTCTATCCCTCGCTGACGAAATTCAATACCACCAACTTCTACGTGGTCAGCGAATCGAACCGCCGCAATGCGAATCTGGATAATGTATTGATCATGCGTATGGCCGAGGTATACCTGTTGGCCGCCGAAGCGGATTACTATGTCAATGGCGGAGCCAACGCGCTGACCTACCTCAACCGGTTGCGCGCCCGGGCGGGAGCCCAACCGCTCAGCGGAACGGTCACCCTTCGGATGATTATGGACGAAAGCGGGCGGGAACTTTGCGGGGAAGATACCCGGTTTTACGATCTCAAACGATGGGGAGCGCTCGAAGATGCCAATTATTTAAGCGAGACCCATCCCGAATTGGCCGGCTATTACCAGCGTAATTATGTCGACCGCCCGATCCCCCAGCTGTTTATTTCATCCATCGAAAACGGGCAGGAATACCAAAATCCGGGCTACTAACCGTTTCCGAAAATGGTTCAGAAAAGGCGTTTCCCTCGGGAAACGCCTTTTTCCGAATCGGTCTACCCCTCACCGGTACAGCGCATCGTCGCACTCTTGCCGGGCGATGCGCAGCACGTGAGTGGTTTGCGCGGTGACTTTATAGCGCTCGTCGATGCGCCGACCAACCAGCCAGACGATTTCCTTTCCGGAAAGAACGACCAGTTGCTGGTTTTTGTCCGGCAGGGCCACTTTTTCGTCGATCAAAAAATCGCTGACTTTCTTTCGGCCGCTCATCCCCAGCGGTATGAAGCTATCCCCTTCCTCCCACAGGCGTACGGTCAACGGATAGGTGATTCTGGCCGCATCCAGCAAAGCCGTGTGCCGGAGCTGCTGTAAGGAACCGGCATCTTCGCGCTCCACGGTTTCAAAGGTCAATAGACCGCCCAATCCATAAACTTTCTGCACATGCTGCTCGACGCTCAAGGCATAGGCCCGCGCCTGCTGGATACCTTCGACAATGATCCGGCCACGGTCCAAATAGGCCACATGGGTATGAGAATAAAAGCGGGTGCCGCATTTCGCCGTGTCCAGGCTGTGGGTCAGATCCTGAACCACCTCCGAATTGAACCCATAGGGCCTCAACAATTCATAGAGAACGTAATTGCGGGGTAATTCCGGATCGATCCGATCGATGGAAAATGCCGTACCACGTCCCGTCGGTTCGGTAATTCGCTGTCGGAGAGCGTCTATCTGCCGGTCAATAAACAGCAGAGCATCCGACAACCGCTCGACATTGGAGGTCATCGTGGCGCCGAATTGCGGAGATATCTCCTTAATCCGGGGTATAATGCCCAGACGGATTTTATTGCGAAGGTATTTGGTGGTCAGGTTGGAGGAATCGACCCGGAAACCGATTTTTTTCTCGTGCGCGTAATCCAGGATTTCCCGGCGAGTAGCAAACAGCAGCGGCCGGATGATTTTGCCGTTCGTCACATGGATGCCGGTTAGCCCGCGCAAGCCAGTACCCCGGATGAGGTGGATGAAAAAAGTCTCCACCGAGTCGTCCGAATGATGGGCAATGACGATTTTGGTATAGCCGTGTTCCGTACAAAGCCGATGAAACCAATCGTAGCGCAATCTCCGAGCAGCCATTTCGATGGACTCTCCGGTTGCCCGGGCCTGGGCCGCCGTATCGAAATCGATATTGAAATGCTCCACCCCCAGTTCCCGGCATTTCTCCTGGACGCTCAGTGCATCCTCGTCCCCCTCGATGCCTCGTAAATGGAAGTTGCAGTGCGCTACCCCGTAACGGTAAGGCATCCGCGAAAAAAGATCCAGCAGTACCATCGAGTCTACTCCGCCGCTGACGGCCAACAGGGCTCGATCGCCGGTTGAAAGTAATCCGTGCCGGTGGATATACTCCTGGCATTTGTTTAATAGTTTGTCCGCCATCGCGTCGATTTTTTGGAAAAGTGATACCGAATCATTCCAAATCCCTCTTCATACGGATCATGTCCCGCAGCCGCAGACCGTCGGCATACATCAGTTCGGGATAATGCCGGATAAAAAAGTCAAAGTCCACATGGATGATGGTGAAACCGCATTTCTGGTAAAAAGCCACATGAGTGACTGCGACGGCTGCCGTACCCACTTCTACGGTTTTAAACCCTCTTTTTTGAGCCGAGGCCACGGCATGAGCCACGATTTTGCGACCGATTCCCTGATGCTGCCAGGGCTCCCTGACCGCTACATTCACCAATTCGACGGTAAAAGGGCGGGTGGGCAGCAGGACGTATTGCCCCACCAGCACACCGTCGGCAAATCCTCCGGTACAGCTTCCGCGCGACAGGTAATCTTTTACCGCTTCCCGGCAGGGATCGGCCAGATGCAACAAATCGTAAGGTATCTCCTCCGGGCGAAGTTCCCGGAAAAATAAATCTTTCATCTAAAAGTCGATTAACGGATATTTTTGCCGGGCTTCTTCCCGGCTGCAATGGTTGAAATGCCACCACTCGCTGGAAACGGTCCAGAATCCGGCCTGGCGCATCACCCGGCGCAGGAGCAGACGGTTTTCCCACTCCTGCTGCGTGATGATTCCGTCCCGCACTAGTTCTTGCTCGCGGTCGATATTGGACTCGGGGCCCAGGTGATCGAAATCCGTGCCCATCGGCAGCGGTATACCGTTTTCATCCAGGATCGAGAGATCGACCGCAGCGCCGTAATTATGTAGTCCGCCCCCGTTGGCCGGATTGGAAACGTATAATTGCTTTCCTTCGGCGACCGCTACGCGCCACATCCTACGCTGGGTGTCCATCGGCCGGGCCGCATCGTAGACAATAAAACGGAAGGCCGGAAACTCTTCCCGCAGCAGCCGATGCGCATGGAGTAATTTTTCCGCCGCCTCCGGCAACAGAAAAGCTTCCGTCAGGTTTTCATACAGAATTTCCCCCACAAAATTATCCGGAGTAGCATACACCAGATTGCCGACTATTTCCGGGTCCAACCGGGCAATATCGACATATCCCAGCGAATCCAACTTCCGGGCGGGCGCACTCCATGGGCGCACTCCGCTCTCCGGAGTGTCGGCCCGAAAGCAATCGGTCCGATTATCCGGCTCCGCTGATACGGAATGGACCGGAAGGGAAGCTTCCGTGTAGGACGGTGCAGAATTATTTTTTCCGCGGCAGGCGAAAAAACCGAGCAGCAGAATGAGCAGGCAGGTTCTCATCATTTAACTCCGGCGGTGCGTGTATTGAGCATCGGCCTGTTGCGCGGGCATCACTTCGATGTCGTTAATATTCATATGCGCAGG
>JAJQAW010000357.1:0-6990 GCA_021203585.1 Rikenellaceae bacterium | reverse complement strand
GCAGTGACAAAATCCATTCTACAACCGCCGCAATATCCTCGCCAGTGAGCGGGTCCACCCCTTTGTAAACGTTTTCGGCGCGCTCCGCATTCCCGTGAAAGCGGACCGTACTGAATTCCGTATTCACCATGCCCGGCCGGATTTCGGTCACTTTAATTCCGTGCGGCAGGAAGTCGATCCGCATGCCTTCCGAGAGCGCGTGCATGGCGTGTTTAGAAGCGCAGTACACCACGCCGCCGGCATATACCTGTCGGCCGGCAATCGAACCGATATTAAAAATATGTCCGCTTCGGCAGCCGATCATCCCCTGCGAAACGATCCGTGTGATGTACAGGACACCTTTGACGTTGGTATCGATCATGGCATTCCAGTCCGCCAGGTTTCCCTGGTCAATGGGTTCCAGTCCGGCGGCTAATCCGGCGTTGTTGACCAGTACATCGACCGCGCGCCACGCTTCCGGCAAGGAGTCCAGCGCAGCAGCCACCTGATCCGGATCGCGGATGTCGAAGTTCAACCCTCGGACTTCTGCGCTTGCCGAACGTTCGATTTCCCTTTTGACCGATTCCAGCCGCTCTTTCCGCCGGCCGGTCAGGATCAACCGAAAACCCAGGCGGGCCAAGCGTTCGGCGACGGCCCGACCGATCCCGGAAGTGACCCCTGTTACTAATGCTGTCTTCATCATTTGCCGATTTACAGATGGTAATTAGCGCAAATGTACCATTTTTTCCGTTACTTTGCCGCAGAAAAGGTTGCAATGGGCAAAGTCAATACCTCATACTTCCTGGCGCGCCGGCTGCGTACGAGCCAGGGCGGCAGACGGAACAGCGTAATGGTCCGCATCGCCACGCTCAGTGTCAGCATCGGATTGGCGGTCATGATCATAGCCCTCGGGGTTATCTACGGATTCAAATACCGGATTACCGGGCAATTGACCGGAAGCATGGCTCATGTGCGCATCGCTCACCTGGAACTGGCCGATAACCCGCAAACCGATCCCATATCGGCGGATCAACCCTTTTTGGATTTAATTCTGGAGATTCCGGGTTTTGCCGCCATGCACCGGTATGTCCAGACACCTGGAATTTTGCGCGGAGAAGATTCCTTTCAGGGGATTCTGCTCAAAGGCGTGGGAGCGGAATTCGACTGGGCTTTTTTTCGCGATGCCCTGGTGGCGGGGGATCTTCCGGTGGTAAGCGACTCGACCCGCAACCGGGATATCCTGATCTCTCAGCGGCTGGCCGAACGGATGCAGCTTTCCGTGGGCGACCGCATCGAATTGATGTTCCTGCAGCAACCGCCCCGACGGGATCAGTATAAAATCAGCGGAATCTACGCCACCGAAATGCCCGATATCGACAACGCTTTGTTGCTGACCGATATCCGCAATGTACAGCGGCTCAACAAATGGGAAGCCGGGGAAATTTCGGGGTATGAAATCACGACCTCCGATTTCGGACAAATTTCTTCATTCAGCCATACCCTGTTCGAGCGGTTGGTCCAGTTGAACGATCCCCGTCTGAACGAACTGGTGGTGACCGACCTGAAAGAAAGCCACCCTTTGATTTTCGACTGGTTGGCCACGCACAACCTCAACGCGTTGATCGTGATCGTGGTGATGTTGCTGGTGGCGGTGTTCAATATGATCGCGGCCATGCTCATTATCCTGCTCGAAAAAACGTCCCTGATCGGCATACTGAAAGCCCTGGGCATGGACAATTCGGCCATCCAGCGAATATTTATCTACCGCTCCGCGCACATCGCTTTGCGCGGCATGATCTGGGGAAATCTTTTCGGGCTGGCCTTTTGCTACATACAGCAGTATACAGGCTTACTGAAACTGAATGCCGACGGGTATTTCCTGACCGTGGTGCCCATTCACATTGATGGGGCAATCATCGCCCTGTTAAATATCGGCGTGTTTGCCGTAATTGTACTCATGCAGGTACTACCGACCCGGATTGTGGCCCGGGTGGAGCCGGAAAAAACCATACGTTTCGACGGATGAGCGAGATAAAACCATACGATCAGGCGGACGGCAAAAAAGAACAGGTCCGGAATATGTTCGACCGGATTGCCTTCCGGTACGATTTTCTGAACCGGTTGCTCTCTCTCGGCATCGACGTGGGTTGGCGGAAAAAAACCGTTCGGACGGTACAATCGGACCGGCCTTTCACCATTCTGGATGTAGCCACCGGTACCGCGGACCTGGCTCTGATGCTCGCCCGCCGGATTCCTCAGGCCCGGATTACCGGAGTGGACCTTTCACCGGAAATGTTGGAGCGCGGCCGGAAAAAAATCCGAAAAAGGGAAATAGCCAACATCGCCGCTCTGATCGAAGCAGATGCCGAAGCGCTGCCCTTCCCGCGGGAGTCTTTCGATGCGGTCACCGTCGGTTTCGGGGTTCGCAATTTCGGGAACATTCCGGCCGGATTGGACGAAATGTACCGAATACTGAAGCCCGGAGGCCATGTTTACGTCTTGGAATTTGCGCTGCCCGAAGGAAAAATATTCGGCAGTCTCTTTTTATTCTATTTCCGGCGGCTGCTCCCCTTTATTGGCGGAGTGGTTTCTGGTGAACGGAAGGCCTACCGCTACCTGCAGCGCTCGGTCGGGGATTTTCCCTACGGCGAGCGGTTTTCCGGGCTGTTGGCTCAGGCGGGCTTTTGCCGGGTAACCCAACAACTTTTCACCCGGGGAATCGCCATCCTTTACCGGGCTGAAAAGCCGCATGAAAATAAGGTATAGCAGCTTCCACGGTTTTTGTTATCTTTGTAACCATGACACTGAAAATAAAATTCATACTATGGGCCCTAGCGGCCGCGGCAGCCTTCAGTTCCTGTTCGGTAAAGGCCAAAGACATCGAACTGGTGGACCTCTATCAGGCTCGCATGGAAGGTATTTCCCTTTCACAGGCCCGGATGACTATCGAATGTTCGATATTCAACCATTCCGGTACCCGACTGGCTTTGAAAAGCAGCGAGCTGGAAATTCGTGACGGCAAAGGAAAAGTACTGACCCTGCAGACGGAGAAGAAAATCATACTAAAAGCCCACCGGGCTACGGAAGTCGGTTTGCCTCTGGTCTTTCGTTTCCACGATCCGCTGGGTACGGTCGGCGCCTCCATGCGGCTGTCCGGGAACCCGGAAAATCTCCGCGTACACGGAACCATTCGGGGAAGCTACGGACTGTTCGGCAAAACCTTTACCTTCGACGATGTGCCGCTTCCGGAGTTTCTGCGGAAAGTGGGATTGTCGGAAACTGATCTGAAAAAACTGTCGATGTAACACGCCTGAATATGAAACCGTTATTTTTACTGCTTTGGGTATGTTGCACCACCGGTGCGGCCCTGTCCCAGACCATCTATCCGCAAGAGCTACTCACCCGGTTGGCACAACCGGACCCGTTGACCGGCGCACAGGTCGTCGTCCGGCAAAACGGAGAGCTGGCCGGCGTGTTGAACCGCGCGCGTTCGCTGGAGGGAATCGAGGTGGATGCGTACCGGGTTTATATTTTTTTGGACAATACTCAGAACGCCCGTTCCAAAGGGCAACAAACCCTGAGCCAGTTTCAACGTTCATTTCCCGATATTCCGGCGGAAATTTCTTATGAAAATCCCTATTGGAAGGTTGCCGTAGGCAATTGCCTGAGCAAAGACGAGGCGATGATCGTATTCGGACGCGTGAAGGGACAGTTCCCCTCGGCCTTTGTCCGTACCGAGAAAATGCCGCTTAAAAATTTGTTCCAATCGGCGGATTCCGCCTCGGAGCCCGAATGGGAGTGATCGGGACCGGACCGGTTGAGCTGTACACCGCCGCGTGTGCAGCTTTTTTCATGGCAGCGTCTCGTCCTTGCGGTCCTGGTAGTTTCCACAGCCTGCTCCGGATTCGGTGCTTGGGGCAGGAGGAAAAACCATTATCTTTGCAGTTTAACCCATTTGTGAAATTTACCCGAACATGATGATTTACCTCCGGCTCCTGCAGTTTTCCCGTCAGTACGGTAAATATGCCGTCCCCTATTTCATTTTCATCCTGCTGCATTCGATCTTCAACATCGCAACCTTTACGATGATCATTCCGATCCTCAGTACGCTGTTCGATCCGCAGTCCATGACCGAGACCGTTACCGTCTTGCCTGAATTCCGGTTAAGCGCCGAGTATTTCACCGAATTTATCAATTATCAGCTCTTCCGGATTTACGGTACGGATTACAACATCATGGAAATCCTGGTCGCTTTAAGCCTGATCGTGGTCGGTTCGGCATTCCTGAGTAATCTGTTTCGCTATTTGGCCCAACGGACCATGGAGCGGCTGCGGATTACCACCACCCAGAATCTCCGCAATGCTTTCTTTTCCAGTGTCATGCGAATGCATGCCGGATTTTTTAGCAACGAACGCAAAGGGGATTTGATTTCTAAATTGACTTCCGATGTTCAAGTCGTGCAATTCTGTGTTTCCAACACCTTGCAGGTGGCTTTTCGGGAACCCTTTCTGATCATCACCTACGTGATTGCTTTGGTAGCCATCTCCGTCAAATTGACCCTGTTTACGATTGTCGTACTCCCCGTCATCGCAGTGGTGATCGGTGTGATCGTGAAAAATCTGCGCAAATCGGCCAAAAGCGCCCAGGAATCCCTGAGCGATATGGTCAGTACCGCGGAAGAGGCCTTCGGAGGAGTCAAAATTCTGAAGGGTTACAACGCCACACCCTATATCACGCAACGTTTTACCGACCAGAACAGCCGCTACGCCCGTATTCTTCGATCCATGGCCAATCGGCAGCAAATGGCCTCCCCGATGTCCGAATTTCTCGGTATATCCGCCGTCTCGATTATTCTGATTTATGGAGGAGGAATGGTTCTGGGCGGCGAAATAAACGGTGCGGAATTTATCGCTTACCTGGGCATATTCTCTCAGATTACCCGACCGGTGCGGTCGTTTATGGACTCATTCAGCACCATCCATCAGGGGATTGCCGCGGGAGAGCGGGTATTGGGTTTAATCGATGCCCGTTCGGAAATTACCGATCCGGAGGATGCGGTCTGTCTGACCGAATTCCGGGAGAGCATTGAATTCCGAAACGTCACTTTCTCCTACGAAAACCGGGAGGTCCTGAAAAATGTCTCTTTCCGGATCGGCAAAGGAGAAACCGTAGCCCTGGTCGGCCCATCGGGAGGAGGAAAATCTACCATTTCCGATCTGATTCCACGCTTTTACGATCCGCAGGAGGGAGCGGTGCTGATCGATGGAATCGATATCCGGCAGTACAACCTGGAATCCCTCCGGGCACATATGGGGATTGTCTCGCAGGATACGGTGCTGTTCAACGATACCATCGAGAATAACATCAAACTGGGCAAACGGGACGCCACCCATGAACAGGTGGTGGAGGCGGCCCGGGTAGCCAATGCGGATTCTTTTATCTCCGAATGCGAACAGGGCTACCGAACCAACACCGGAGATCGGGGAATGAAGCTCTCCGGAGGACAACGCCAACGCCTGAGCATTGCCCGGGCCGTGTTGAAAAATCCGGACATTCTGATTCTGGACGAAGCGACCTCGGCCCTGGATACCGAATCGGAGAAATTGGTACAGGATGCCCTGAACAAGTTGCTCGAAGGCCGTACCTCTCTAGTGATCGCGCACCGGTTGAGCACCATCCATAACGCCGATAAAATCATCGTGGTGAATCAGGGACAAATCATCGAAACGGGTACTCACCAGCAATTGATGGAACTGGAAGGGGTGTATAAACGCCTGATCGACATGCAGCAAATCGGAACCACGGAAGAGCACGCTTGAGCAGAATGCGCGGACAAGGAGCATTACCGGTCAGCCGGGAAATCCGCTCCCACACCCCGGGTTCACGGTCCACAGGGACGGCATCCTCTTCATTCCGAGTTATAAGTGGGGAGCGGGCGGAGAAGGGAAAAACAAAAGCCGGCTTATTACTGCCGGCTTTTGTCGGAAATGGGACCGCTTATTTTTTGAAGTAACGATGGTAAAGTCCCTGGAAACCCTGTCCGTGGCGGGCTTCGTCTTTGGCCATTTCGTGAACCGTGTCGTGGATCGCATCCTGGTTCAATTCCTTGGCCCGTTTGGCGATGCGCATTTTGTCTTCGCAGGCTCCCGATTCGGCATTCATCCGTTTCTCGAGATTGGTTTTGGTATCCCAAACCACATCGCCCAGTAATTCCGCAAATTTAGCGGCGTGTTCTGCCTCCTCCCAGGCGTATCGTTTATAGGCCTCGGCAATTTCCGGATAGCCTTCGCGATCAGCCTGACGACTCATGGCCAGATACATACCCACTTCGGTGCACTCGCCCATAAAATGCGCGTTCAGATCCTTAATCATTTCCTCATCGCAACCCTTGGCCACACCCAGTACGTGCTCGGTGACAAAATTCAGGGCCTGGGATTCGTCGAGTTCTTTGAATTTCTCGGCCGGTACTTTACATTGCGGACAATGTTCCGGCGCATGTTCGCCTTCGTGTACGTAACCGCACACGGTACAGATAAATTTTTTGCTCATTGCTTTAAGTTTTAAAAGGTTGATTTGTTTGTGCAGAGATTTTATTGTATTTCTTTACAGGTTTTACAGCTTCCTTTATAATAGACGTGGACCTGGTCGATATCCGCTCCGTTTAGAGTGGGAATCAGCCGGGACAATACCCCCGGGGCCAGAGGAACGTCCTGAATCCGTCCGCAAGCCTGACAGATAAAATGGGCGTGGTCGGAAATGTCGCCGTCGAAACGCGCATTTTTATCTTCGATGTTCAACAACAGGGCCGCTCCGCGCTCCACCAAAATTTTTAAGGTATTGTACACCGTCGTTTTAGACAGGGTCGGCAACCGGGGAGAGAGGGCGTGGTAAATCTCATCTGCCGTCGGATGACTTTTATGCGTAAGCAGGTACTCCATAATAACCATCCGCTGTACGGAAGGTTTGATGTGGTAGGCCAGCAGATGCTCTTTCGTATTCATTTTATAATTC
>JAJQAW010000152.1:14918-15581 GCA_021203585.1 Rikenellaceae bacterium | reverse complement strand
CGGTTACAGTTCAGTGTTTTTTGAAGATTTTTCTTTTTTATTGAAATTTTTTGATTCCCTCCTTTTGGCAGGTCGCCCGACCTGAATGGCAGCCCGAATTCCGACCGAATTGATTAATTTTACGGGCCGGAGACGGCGAAAATTTACTTTTCGAATGAAAATATGTGTAAAAAATTAAACAGTGAACTGGGGCGGATCACTCCTCAGCAGTATAGCTTGCTGGAAAAAATACCCGTGGTGGTGGTGGCCGACAACGTACGGAGCCTGCACAACGTCGGAGCTTTGTTCCGGACCTGCGACGCTTTCGGCATGCAGGCCGTTTACCTGTGCGGAATTACGGCACAACCCCCTCATAAAGAGATCCACAAAACGGCGCTGGGAGCGGAAAACAGTGTACCGTGGAGGTATTTCCAGCAGACCAGTCAAGCGGTTGCGGCTTTAAAAACGGAGGGTTATACCCTTCTGGCCGTCGAGCAAACCGAAGGAGCCGTTCCGCTGGACCGGTGGAACCGAGAGGCCGGAACGAAATACGCCTTGGTATTCGGCAACGAAGTAAACGGTGTAGTCCAAGAGGTGGTGGATCTTTGCGACGGAGCGATCGAAATTCCGCAAATCGGCACCAAACATTCCCTGAATGTTTCCGTTTGTGCCGGCGTGGTGCTG
>JAJQAW010000152.1:0-14908 GCA_021203585.1 Rikenellaceae bacterium | reverse complement strand
GTGCTGTGGGAATTCTTCCGGCAGCTGCGGCAGTAAAACGGAGCGCAACCTGGAAGGGGAGCTCGAAAGCGGACCATCGTTTTTTCGTGAAAGCAGCGAAGCTTATGGTTATATTTTACAGGAAATAAATCCCGATCTCCAATTTGTTTTCATACCTTAGAGGCGTGGTCCCTATCCAAAACCAAACGTTATGAAAATACTGACAGGCAATCCAATCCGGGAAGCAGACCGATATACCATAACGCACGAACCGATTTCATCCATCGAACTGATGGAACGGGCGGCTCGGCAAATCGCCGATTTTCTGATCAAACGGTATGCGCATCGGCCTCCGTTGATTTTTTTTACCGGAAAGGGCAATAACGGTGCGGACGGTTTGGCCGTGGCCCGGATGATGTCCGAACAGGGATATCCCTGCACGGTATATACCCTGTTTGCAGAACAGGAGACTACGGAAGAATACCGCATCAACCTGCATCGGTTGCCGGCAGCTGTCCGCATCGAAATGCTTCCTCGTGAAATTCCGCTTCACCCTGTGCCGGATGCGGTTTTCATTGATGCCTTATTGGGAACCGGAACCGAAAAACCGGCGGAAGGAATTGTGGCCGAGACCATTCGTAAAATGAATCTGGCAGGCCGCCAAACGGTTTCCATCGATATTCCATCGGGTATGGCCCCGCAGTTCAGCAGCACGAAGGGACCGATCGTAGAGGCGGACATTACCCTCACCCTGCAGTACCCTAAACTTTCCCTACTCCTGCCCGAGAGCGGCGAATGGGCCGGAGAAGTGGTCATTCTACCGATCGGACTGTCGGAAACTTTCCTCCGCCAATGCCCTTCCCCCTATTATTACGTTACACCAGAGGATGTGCAGCATTTGATGCAAAAACGGCCCAAATTCGCCCACAAAGGGGAATATGGTCACGCATTATTGATCGCCGGCAGCGTAGGCATGACCGGAGCCGCCGTTTTATCCACCGGAGGCGCCCTTCGCTCGGGCTGCGGACTGGTAACGGTACACGTCCCCAAAGCCGAACATCTGGTTATGCACATCACCCATCCGGCCGCGTTGGTGAGTCCGGACCGCGGCAACCGTTTTACCGAAATTCCCCACAACCTCGAAAAATATACGGCGATCGGAATCGGTAGCGGCATGGGACAAGCGCCGGAAACGTTCAAAGCTTTTAAAGAGTTACTGGAAGTTTACCGGCATCCGATGGTCCTCGATGCCGACGCGCTGAATATCCTGGCTGCCCGCAGAGAATTGCTACCCGCGATCCCGGCAGGGTCGGTGCTAACTCCGCATGTGGGGGAACTCAAACGATTGATCGGCCCGTGGGAAAGTGACCGGGAGAAATTGGAAAAAACCACCGAACTGGCTGCGGAAATCCAAAGTCATATTGTCGTCAAAGGAGCCTATACGACCGTATGCAGTCCTACGGGCCAGTATTGGATCAACTCGACGGGTAACCCGGGCATGGCCAAAGGAGGCAGCGGGGATGTATTAATGGGACTTACGGCAGGACTACTGGCCCAGGGTATGGATGCCGGCAGCGCCGCGACCCTGGCGGTCTACGTGCACGGAAAAGCCGGAGACACCGCCGCCGAAATCTGGGGACAGGAATCCATGAACGCCGAAGACATTGCCAAAAATCTCATACGTTTGGATTGAATCATACCGCTTCAGGGGATCGATCGATCCGGTCTTTCACCCGGCAAACCCAACGCAGTCGGTAACACGCATCCGTATCCTGAACCATTTCTCCCTGTTCATCCTGCCCCAGGCGCACTCCCCTCCGGGTTGTCTGCTCCGCATTTCTTTTTCCGCCCTCAAGCACCGGCACAGAAAGAATCGGGCGTCCCCCTGTCCGGAACCATGGTCATCCTGCAATAAGTGCACTCCCCTTTCTGGGGTTGTCTGTCCCGGTTTTTTTCGATCCTCCGGCACGGGCACCGATAAAAAGGGGGCATCCTCCTTTCCGAAACTACAATTTCCGACCGTAAACAGTTTGGAGCCCAAAGGTTTAACCGGAACAACACCATCCGCAGCGGGGGCAACTTCCCGACCACCGATTTTTCGATGTATGGAAAGTTCCGGAATCAAGCATGAGGTTTTCTGTGGAATCCGGACCCGGATCGGATCGATTAAGCAGCATTCGAATGGATTTAATCCTCCCATTCAGAAGGGGATAAAACTATAAATTTCGGACCGGAAGACGTTCGGAAATCAAGTGGTAAAGGAAGGGTCGGTTTTCTCCATCGATATTACCGAGTAAGATGGGAGGATCGGGCACCTCTCTGATTTTGCCACCGGACCATACTTCCGGAAAGAACTCGGAAGCCGACTTCGAATCCTCCTAAATAGCGGATTAATACCGGTATAAAAAACAGGAATCCGGTACCGACCGAACTACTGTTCATCACTAAATTTAATCCGTCTAAACTTTTGATATTCCTCGGCAGACTTCCGGTACTTCTTTTATCCCCTCTGGCAGAGGTTAAAAAAGAGCGTTGGATTTCGGCTCTTCTTTCTCTGCTTTTTTGACATCTTCACGCAGTGTCACGCGAGAAACCCCTTTATCGTCCGGAGCGATTTCATCGAAAGACATCTTTCGGCGCAGCCAAGCCGGACTCTTTTCCAGTTCATCGTAATTGATGGCGTTGTCATCGGTTTGTATCGTCGTGACCACCGGAGCGATTTCCCGTTCAACCACCTGAAAATCGCCGTCTCCGGCCACGATGGTGGTTCGTCCGCCCGGTTGTCGGGATTGTATGACCGGATTCGGGGACTGCGGCTGCGCAGGGCGTGGTTGGAACGGCTTTTGCGGCTCTACCACCGGATAGGTTTTTTTTGCCGCTTCCGGCTCTGTGTCCGGCTCCTGTTCGATGACCGGTTCTTCCGGTTGCGTTTTCCCTTTGTTGAAACGCTTTTCGCTATCATTGCGGGAATCTTCCAAAAAATCATCGATCGAACTGCTGTCGTAGCCGGTTGCGATAATGGTCACTTTGATATCCTCGCCCAACGATTCGTCTTTTCCTGCCCCCCAGATCAAATCGGCCACAAAGCCCGTTTTTTCCTGCACATACTCGCTGATGCGGTACGTTTCCTCCATGGTCACTTCTTTATCCCCGTAGGTAATATTGAGCAGAATGTTTTTGGCGCCGGAAATGTCCTGATGATTGAGCAGCGGTGAAGCCAGCGCCCCGCGTACGGCATCGTCCGCCCGATTTTCCCCGCCGGCCTGAGCCGAACCCATCAGCGCGATACCGCTGTTGCTCATGACCGTTTTCACATCGGCAAAGTCGACGTTGATATAATTGTTTCCGGTGATGATCTCGGCAATTCCCTTGGCTGCGGTGGCCAGGATATCGTCCGCCCGTCCGAAGGCCTCGGAAAGTCCGAGCTGTCCGTGCATTTCCAGAATATTTTCATTGTTGATAACCAACAACGAATCTACATAATTTCGGATTTCGGAAATCCCTTCCAGGGCTTGCTGGAACCGTTTTCGTCCCTCGGTCTTAAAGGGTATGGTCACGATGGCGATGGTAAGAATACCCTGGTCTTTGGCCGCTTTAGCGATGACCGGAGCGGCGCCTGTACCGGTTCCTCCTCCCATCCCGGCCGTCACGAAGACCATCCGGGTACTGTGCTTTTTGAATATCTCTGCAATTTCTTCGTAACTCTCCTCGGCGGCAGTCCGGCCGACTTCCGGCTGGTTACCGGCGCCCAGACCGTGGGTAAGCGACTGGCCCAGAATCACCTTGATAGGAATCTGACTGCGGTCTAACGCCTGTTTATCGGTATTACACACCATGAAAGAAACGTCTGTAATACCCAGGCGGAACATGTGGTTTACCGCATTGCTCCCTCCTCCTCCGACTCCGGCCACCATGATAATCGACGGCGTTGCCTGCGGTAAAATGAAATCGATCATATCAGTCATACAAGTCTTGTGCTTATGCTATGTGTTATATTTCGTCGTCCACGACATCGAATGCACTGGTGAGCCGTTCTTTAACCCGTTGGAGCCAGCCTCCTTTTTTGGGTTCCTCCTCCGCTGCCGCTTTCTCGTCCGAATCGTCGAACGAAGTATCCCGAAAACTTCCTTTGGCCCGCTCTTGCGTCGGATCGTTCCACACCCGCCGTCCCGAACGCGGAGTCTCTACCGGCGGCCCGGATTCCGGCCGCGGAGTTTCCGGCTGCGGTTGCACGGGGGGTTTTACCGTAGTCACGGTGGCGGTTTTAACCATCGGACGACGGCCGGTAGCCGTGGTACTCCCGGCCCCAGTGGCTTTGAGCAGTAGCCCGACCGCCACGGAATAAACCGGTGAATTGATCATTTCGAGCGACCCTTCGGTGACATAAGTATCCGGTATGGCTACCCGGACATCATACCCGGTATGGTTACGGAACAATACGTCGATGTTGTTGGTTTGCGCGGTACCTCCGGTCAGCACGATTCCCGCTCCCAACCGGTCGGTATAACCGGCTTTTTTAATTTCATACTTCACGCTGTCGATGATGTCCATCAACCGCGCTTCGATGATCGAGGCCAGGTTGCGGCAGGATATTTCTTTCGGATCCCGGGCGTTGAGCCCCGGAATGGTGATGAATTTATCGGCACGCTCTATCGCTCCCACGGCACCTCCGAATTTCACCTTCAGGCTCTCCACCCGCCGCTCCAGAATACCGTAGGACCGGATGTCTTTGTTGATGATATTGCCGCCCAGCGGAATGACCGCCGTATGCCGTATGATATTGTCGTGGTAAATACAAATATCGGTGGTTCCCCCTCCGATGTCGACCACGCAAACCCCCAATTCTTTTTCGTCGGGAATCAGCACCGCCTCGGCCGAGGCCAACGGATTGAGAATATGGTGTTTGACAGAGATATTGTGCTTGGACAGGGTCCGGTCGATGCGGCCCACAGCCGATTTATCGCCGACCATGATATTGAACGAGGCTTCCAGTTTCTTGCCGATCATTCCGACCGGTTCGCGCACGTCCGCCTCATCGTCCAACCGGTATTCCTGCGGGAGAATGTGGATGATGGTCTCGCCGACCGGAATCTGGATGTTGTTCATGCTGTCATTCAGGCGTTGCACATCGCGCTGGCGAACTTCCCCTTCGTTATTTTCGATGAAGATATATCCGGAGTGCTTGAGCGTTTTGATGTGCTGTCCGGATACTCCTACCCAGGCTTCCCGTATTTGAATACCGAGGGATTCTTCGATTTCCCGGAGAGTTTGATCGAGGGCCTTGGATAGGTGTTCGGTATTTTTGATCTCACCCCGGACCACTCCGGCGAGCGAATCGCTCATCGAGCTGCCCAACACTTCGATTTTGTTCCCGCTGCTACGGCGGCCGACCAATGTCGCCACCTTGGACGTTCCCAAATCTATCGCAACCACGTAATCTTTAGTCTCCATACATCCTTCCGGTATATCTTAGTTAGTGCTCTTCTTTCTTTTCATAGACGGGGTTTGCCGCTTTTTATTTTGCGGGCCGACGGAATCCTTCTTTTTTCCGAATTTCGGTTAATGCCGCTTTATTTTCTGTGAATCGGGTGTGTGTTCATCCTCTTTTTTCGTTCTACGCTTTCGGTACGGGTACCGTTCCGTTCCTCGCAGGCGCACTGTGCCGGTCATTTCCCCTTTCCGATGACACTCTCCTTTTCCGATGAATTCACCTTCCGACGAGTCTCCCCGCTCCACAGATAATCCCCGCTCCAGTCATGCTCTCCACGCCCTCCATTGTTTGCACCCTATCCATTCTCTCCGTTCCTACGCAACTCTCCGTTTCGATGCTATTCCCCGCTGGAGTCCGCTACTGCGTACAAACCACCTGGTCCTCGTATTTAAGGTTGATGCAGGCGTATTTATTCCACCCCTCGTAAGCCAAACCCCGCTGATAAAATTTATACAGTTTGTCCAGTTTCTTCCGGTAGCCCGCAAAATCCCCCAACAGGATCATACCTCGTCCCAGACGAGGGATCAATTCGACCTCATTTCCCGGCAGTACATGGATCTGAACGATCTGTGCATTCCAAAAGGGGTCTCGCTCTACGAATTTTACAAAATTAATGAGATTCTGTAAGAATTTATAATTTTCAAGCGATTTTTTTTCGGTCTCTTCGGGTGCCGGAATTTCCCCTTCAAAATCGGTGCCGAAAGTGAATTCCGGCAGGCCAGTAACTAGGGGAACATCGATCAAAGAGGCGGATTTTAACGGCATCACGAATTCGTCTGCGGAGAGGAAAAAGCGGTAACCGTTTTCGGTTTGAATACGGGCTACAGGACGGCGCTGCTCAAGCTCGATGTTTAACCGTCCGTTCAGTGAAGAATATACCCGTACCGATTGGACCATGGGGTGGCTTACGAGAATTTCTTCGACGGCCGCCAGGTTTATGGAATCGAGCGGTGCTCCGGTCAGCGACAGACTATGTCCGACCAAAATATCCCGGACGGCGGACCGGGAAAGCAATCCGATCTTCACGCTGTCCTTGACCACAATATTCAAGCCGGTGCAAATCCGGTCCGATTGCTGACGGGAACAATATCCTGCGGCCAGCACGAGGTATACCGCCAGTGCGGTCCAAACCAGCGTATCGAGGATGATCTTGGAATTTCGGTTCATGGCTCGATCCGGAATTTCTCCCCCAGTGTTTCTGCGATCGGCAGGCAATACCGATCGATATCTCCGGCACCGAAAGTCACCAGCACCCCGGTATCGATCCGGTTGACAAACGAGAGTATCTCTTCTTTTCGGATCAACCGGTGCGGGATCGTAAGCTGCCGGAGAATCAGTTCGGAATCGACTCCTTCGATCGGAAGTTCCCGGGCCGGATAAACGGGCAGTAGGGCCGCCTGGTCGGCCAGGGATAAAGCTTCTGCAAATTCCGGGGCGAAATCCCGGGTGCGGGAAAATAAGTGCGGTTGAAAAATCACAGTCAGTTTACGCTCCGGGAACATTTCCCGCAAAGAGGTAATGGCGGCCCGCAATTCTTCCGGATGATGGGCGTAATCATCCATATAAACGATTTGCGGGGTATGGATGTATATCTCGAAGCGGCGTTTGACCCCTTCGAACGTGGCGATGGCTTCCCGTAGTTTATTGTCGTTGTCCAGGCCGCCGGTATACCACAGCAACGCCGTAGCAGCCACTGCATTTTCCACATTGATCCACCCCGGAACTCCCAGCCGGCAATCCTTGATCGTTCGATCCGGACACACCAGATCGAAGAGGCTGTATCCCCCTTCGATCCGGCGAATGTTCGCGGCATAGAAATCGGACGGCGTATCGTAGGAGTAGCGGTACTGACGTAGGTGTTTCTGGTGCACCGGCAGCTCGATTCCGTTTTTCAGAATGAGCGCACCGCCGGGCCGAATTCGAGCTACGAATTCCGAGAAGGCTTCTCGGACCGCTTCATGCGTTCCATAGATATCCAGGTGATCGGCATCGATGGCCGTAATTACCGCACTGGAGGGCTCGAGTTGCAGGAAAGAGCGGTCGAATTCGTCCGCTTCCACCGCCAGCCGGTCGCCTTGACCGAGCACCAGGTTACTGTGGAAGTTTTTGGAGATCCCTCCCAGAAAGGCGCTGCCGTCACTGACCCGGTGATTGAACCAGGCTACCATCGTGGTCACCGTCGTTTTACCATGCGTGCCGGCTACGGCCATGAGGGTTTTTCCCCGGGAAAGCATTCCCAGAATTTGAGAACGCTTTACCAGCCTGAACCCGCCTTCGCGGAAAAAGATCAATTCCCGGTGGTGGTCCGGGACGGCCGGCGTATAAACGACTAACGTATGCCGAGAATCGGTAAAGGCTTCCGGAATAAGAGCTACATCCTCCTGATAATGAATGTCTATACCTTCCTGTTCCAACTCACGGGTGAGCGGGGTGCAGGTACGGTCGTAACCGGCTACGGCTTTGCCCTCGTGCCGGAAGTACCGGGCAATGGCGCTCATACCGATCCCGCCGATGCCTACGAAATAAATATGGGAGAAATTCTTCATTTGACTACTTTGCCCGACAAAGATAACCTTTTTCCCCTGTAAACCGCCCTTCAGGCCTGAAAAACAACCTCTCTCACCACCCGGAAGGTTCATTTTTGCCATCCGTCCGGAGGGTTTCCTTCCGGCTCCCGCCCCCGAGAGCAGGGAGCTGCGCTTCTCGCTTTTACAGGATCATGCTTTGCGTTTGCTTTCTTAGTTTTTTGTTTTCCAAAGTTTTTCGTAAATTGCACAACATTCATACCTGAAAACCCGCTACTATTAATAACCACAAATAAAACCAAAACATGATCAGAAAACTCTTCCTCGGCTTTACTTTTTGCGCGTTGTGCCTGAGTAGTTTCGCACAGCAAAAAAGTCTGGTAAACACCTCTGAAAGTCCTTTTGCTAAGGCCTACGGCGTCAATATCGAAGACGTCAGCTGGACCGACGGCTTCTGGGCCGAACGCTTCGACGTATACAAAGACGATATGATTATGGGCGTTTGGAAAACCATGGACAATCCCGAAACCGCCCACGCCCACCGCAACTTCGAAATCGCTTCCGGAAAAGTGGAAGGCGACTGGAACGAAGGTCCTCCTTTTTTCGACGGCGACTTTTACAAATGGTTCGAATCCGTAGCCACCGTTTACGCCATAACCAAAGACCCGAAACTGGAAGCGCTGATGGACGAAATCATTCCGGAAATTGCCGGATCGCAACGGGAAGACGGATATATCCACACCCCGGCCATCATCGAAGAGCGCAAAACCGGCCAACCCGCCGAATTCAAAGACCGGCTCCATTTTGAAACCTACAATCTCGGTCATCTCATTACCGTGGGCTGCGTACATTACCGAGCCACCGGAAAACGCGACCTGCTGGAGGTGGCGATCAATGCTGCCGATTACCTGCTGGATTTTTACGAACGATCCTCTCCGGAGCTGGCCCGAAACGCCATTTGTCCCTCTCATTACATGGCTGTGGTGGAAATTTACCGCACCACCCGCGATCCGAAATACCTGCACCTGGGTGAACAGCTGATCAACATCCGCGGGCTGATGGAGAACGGAACCGACGATAACCAGGACCGCGTTCCTTTTCGCCAGCAAATGAAAGCGATGGGGCATGCCGTGCGGGCCAATTACCTGTATGCCGGTGTGGCCGACGTCGTGGCCGAAACCGGCGAAGATTCGCTGATGAATTGTCTGCTCAGCATCTGGGACGACGTGGTCAATACCAAAATGTACATCACCGGTGCCTGCGGCGCCCTGTATGACGGAACTTCTCCGGATGGAACCTGCTACGAACCGGATTCGATCCAGAAAGTACACCAAGCCT
This sequence comes from Rikenellaceae bacterium, assembly GCA_021203585.1. Lineage (GTDB taxonomy): Bacteria > Bacteroidota > Bacteroidia > Bacteroidales > Rikenellaceae > JAJQAW01. Next base: position 5,575 of record JAJQAW010000152.1, on the reverse strand, counting down.
ACGGACGTTCTTTCCAACTTCCGAACATTACCGCTCATAACGAGTCGTGCGCCAATATCGGCAACCTTCTCTGGAACTGGCGGATGTTCAACCTCACCGGCCAGGCGAAATACATCGATATCGTGGAGCAGGTTACCTACAACAGCCTGTTGGCTTCCATCAGCCTGGACGGCAAACGCTTTTTTTATACCAACCCGTTGAGCGCCAATGAGGACTTTCCCTATACCTTGCGCTGGTCCGACCAACGCGAGGAGTGGATTTGGGTTTACTGCTGTCCGCCCAACATCGCCCGAACCCTCACCCAGGTCGGAGCCTATTTCTACAGTTACGCACCGGACGGTCTTTACGTTAACCTGTACGGCGGAAATAACCTCAATACCCAACTCAACGGCAAGAAGCTGAAATTGACTCAGGTCAGCGGCTATCCGCACGATGGGAATACGGTCATTACGATCGACAAAGCCCCGAAAGAGTCCTTTGCGATCTACCTGCGGATTCCCGGCTGGTGCGACGATAATGTGACCCTCAAAGTCAACGGTCAAATCGTGGAAGGCACTACTCCCTCGAGTTATGCCCGCGTGGAACGTCTCTGGAAAAAGGGAGACCGCATTGAACTGGAAATGCCGATGCGCGTCAAATTGATTCAAGCCAATCCGTTGGTGGAAGAGGTCCGCAATCAGGCGGCCGTCCAATACGGTCCGGTCATTTACTGCATCGAAGATAAAGACATTCCGCACCAGTACCGCCTCTCGGACATCAAACTTCCACTGAGCGGCCATAACTTGAAACCGAAAATCATGTCCTTGGAAGGACTTCATATCCTGACCCTGGAAGGAACCGGTTTGGCTTTTGAAGAGGACTCCTGGAAAGGTACCCTGTATCGCGAAGTGCAGGACGCCAACGGCAATCCGGTACCGATCAAGTTGATCCCGTATTACGCCTGGGGTAATCGTGGACGTGCCGATATGGATGTTTGGATTCCGATTACACGGTAAATAGGATTTTCCCATACCGGCTCTGCCCAGATCCGTTTCTAAAACCGGGGACTTTTCGTGTCCCCGGTTTTTTTATACCTTTGTGCTAAACTAATCACCCGACCTACCCAGCTATGGATAAACTTCTACACGGGCTTTTGGCATTCGGTCTTTGCTTGGGCCATTTGTGGGCTTCGGGCCAAGTCCCCGTTTCGTTCAATGCCCGCTCTCCCCTTACCATAACGGTGAACGAACGGGAAGAACCGGTCGTCCATACCGCCCTGGAACTCTTTGAGACGGATTACCAAAAAGTTTTCCAACTCCTTCCGGTGCGGTTACCGCAACAAGGTCAGCTCCGCATCGGTACACTCGGAGCCGGCTCGGAGGCCGAAAAATCGATTTCTCCCTCCGATATCCAGTCGCTAAGCACCCTGCACGAAGGGTTTTTAATCACTGTGCGCGATGGGAATTTATTGGTTCTGGGCAGCGATAAACGAGGAACGGCTTACGGTATCCTGGAGCTTTCACGGCGCATCGGCGTATCCCCCTGGGAGTGGTGGGCGGATAGCGAGCCTGTTCCTAAAACCGAAGAAGAGGTCCTTTTCGAGCCGGAATTTCACCTTCTGCAGTCGCCGTCCGTAGCCTACCGGGGAATCTTTGTCAATGACGAAGACTGGGGACTCGCACCCTGGAGCTGGCAGACGCACGAACCGTCCGAAATCCCGGGCCGGATCGGTCCGCAGACTCATGCCCGCATATTTGAATTGTTGTTGCGCCTGCGGGCCAATACCTTCTGGCCCGCTATGCACGAATGCTCGGTCCCCTTCTACCTCACTCCAGGCAACCGGGAAACCGCCGATAAGTATGGAATTCTCATCGGCACCTCTCACTGTGAACCGATGGTACGCAATACGAATGGTGAGTGGAAGCTTCACGGCCACGGCCCGTACAATTACGTGACCAACCGGGAAAATGTGGTTCGCTTCTGGGAAGAACGGGTGGAAGAACTGGTTCATTCGGAGAATATCTATACCCTCGGCATCCGCGGGGTTCACGATGGTAAAATGCAGGGAGCCCACACGATCCAGGAACAAAAGGAGGCCATTGCCGAAATCATTCAAGATCAACGGGCTCTGATTAGCCGCCACCTGAGTGCGGATGTCAGCCGCATTCCGCAGGTTTTTATCCCCTACAAAGAAGTACTGGAGGTCTACCAGGCTGGGTTAGACATACCTCAGGATGTGACACTCATGTGGTGCGACGACAATTATGGTTACCTAAGGCATTTCCCCAGTGCGGAAGAGCGCGCCCGATCGGGCGGCAACGGCATCTACTACCACATTTCCTACTGGGGTCGTCCGCACGACTATCTTTGGTTGGCAACCACCCATCCCGCATTGATCTACACGCAAATGAAACAAGCCTACGACTGCGGAGCTCGAAAAATGTGGATCGTGAACGTGGGAGACATCAAGCCGGCCGAATACCTGACTGAACTTTTTCTGGACCTGGCCTGGAACATCGATGGCATCGAAAACAACCGCCAGGGACTGCAAGCCCATCTTTACCAATGGCTTTCGCGTGAATTCGATCCGCAAACCGCCCAAACCATCCTTCCGGTTATGACGGAATACTACCGCCTGGCTTATATCCGCAAACCGGAATTCATGGCCCATACGCGGACCGAAGAGCCCGATCCGGCCTGGAAAACGCCGCGAGATCTGCCCTGGACCGAAGCGGAAATCCGGGAACGTCTCCGGCAGTATGAATCGCTGGAAAACCGAATCACCGAATGGTCGGCGCAAATTCCCGAAAACAAACAGTCTTCCTGGTTCCAATTGGTAGAATACCCGGTAATCGGAGCCTCCTGCATGAATGCCAAACACCTCTATGCCCAATTGGTCCGCCACGGAAAAGCCGATTGGAGCCTCTATGACCGGGCTTATGACCGGATTGTAGCGCTGACCGAACAATACAATAGCCTGAACCAGGGAAAATGGCGTGGGATGATGGATCATCGACCGCGCAGGCTGGCGGTATTCGATCGCCCGGAACCTACCCGAGCGGAAACCTCTCTTCCGGAGCCGGACGATCGCATCCTGGCCCGGCTGGACGGTGCCGATTATTCTTTCTTCGAGCGTGTCGACGGAGCCCCTGGTCCACACCCGGTCTCACATGGACTGGGCTACAACGGCCAGGCGGTCATGGCCCAAAATTACCGGCTTTATTACGATTTCCCTGCCTCCGGGATCGATTCGGTAACCCTCCAGGTAGCTTTGCTTCCGGTTCATCCGGTGAATGGCCCAACGATCGGCTACCGCATCTATCTGCTGGGCCGGGAAGAAGAAGTTCAGCATGTCCATTACCAAACACAGGGCCGAAGCGAGGAATGGAAAGAAAATGTGCTTCGAAACCAGGCCCTCCGCACCACCATTCACCGGCTTCCGGCCCATCGACAGAACCATACGCTGGTCCTGGAGACCACCGATCCCGCCGTGATCCTCGACCAAATTATCATACGACGCCATCCATGAAACCCATGCTTAGCTTCGGATCTATTTTTATTTCCCTGCTGTTCCTGCACGCCGGCCGGCCGGTTGCAGCTCAAATCGTCGACCGTACAAAAGATTATCCGTCAGAGGCCGTTTCTTCTTTTTCCGAACGCCTGGAACCTCTGGGGCGGATATTAGAAGAGGAGAACTACTATGTTTGGTGCTGTGCTCCGGTGTGGGACGATTCGGGCCGGGTGCATGTCTTCTATTCCCGCTGGGAAAAACAGTACGGCATGGGAGGCTGGATCGGCCGTTGTGAAATCGCCCACGCGGTGGCCGATACTCCGGAAGGTCCGTATGAACAGGCGGGAGTGGTACTAATGCCTCGTTCCGGTTATTTCGACGCCCGTACCTGTCACAATCCCAGTATATACCGGATCGACAACCGCTATTGGCTCTTTTACATGGGAACCTCCGACGGCCGATTCGGCACCAAACGAATCGGCTATGCCGTAGCCGATTCTTCGTGGGGACCGTGGGAACGGTGCAGTCAACCCTTGCTGCTGCCCGGAGAGCCGGGAGAGTGGGACGATTACATCACCACCAATCCCGCCTTTCTGGAACACCCCGAAGGCGGCTATTGGCTGTACTATAAATTCTGCAACCGGCACGAATACCAAAATCAACGGATCGACGGCATTTCCGGAAACCGGAAATACGGCGTTGCTTTTGCCGAAAACATAACGGGTCCCTACCACCGGTACGAAAAAAATCCGGTCGTGGACTTTTCCGGCTATGGAGAAAACCGACAGGTGGAAGATGCTTACATCTGGTACGAGGCGGGGAAATTCAAGATGCTGATGCGGGATATGGGTTTCTACGACCATACGGTCGGACTTTATTTTGAGTCCGAAGACGGCCTGAATTGGGGTATTCCGCAGATCGGTTGGTTCGGGGCGGATCATTATTTCGAACAGCCTCCCGGCCCGAAACACCTCTCCCGCTACGGACGTTTCGAGCGGCCGCAAATACTCATGAAAGAGAGGAGCCCGGCCTATTTGTTTTGCACCACGCAAGGCGGAAGCGCCGAGACCTCTTCCGGGTTTGTGTTTAAGATTCTTCTGGAATCCGAAGGCAATCATCCGTAAAAACGGTCCCTATTTTCACTCGGCGCGTACAGCCCGGACTACCGGTGAATCGGTTATCCTGTTCCATCCTCCATGAAATTTTTGATGGAGAAAAACGGGGGTATCGATCTTGCTTGTTTCAGCCTCCCTCTCGCCTCTCCCGTTCCGAGGCCCTGATCTTTTCGCATCCTCCGCCCGAAAGCAAATACGAGGAACCATAGTCCGGTGACGATCCATCGGTCTTCCATAAAAAAAGCACGGTCCGCCGGACCGTGCTTAAGCGAAAACGCAGCGCTATTAATAATAAGCTTCTTCGTAGTATTTGGGATAATCTGCTTTTCGGAAAATCTTGGTCATGAAAATCGAACCGTTTTTCAGGGTTTCCACTTCCTCCGGAAACTTTTCGAGCAACCCAATTTTAATACCGTCCATACTGATAACCAACTGGTTTTCGTACAGTTTAATCGGTCCTTCGTATTCTTCTCCGTCAATTTCCACGGTAACCCAATCACTCGTATCCATATCCCCTCCGTCCGTGCTGTACTCCTGAACATCGGTGACATACAAGGAGAGCGTGGGATTGAGCAAGGCATTCTCGTCGAGGTTGAAATTCATCTCGGCGCCGCCGTTTACCGACATCGTATGCGGACCTTTTTTCAAGCCCGGAACTTCGATCAGCTGCATCGGTGCCAGGTTGTACTCTTTACTGTCGATCGCAACGGTTATGGTCTGATCGGTCGGGTTATCCATTTCGACTTTCAATCCTGAACCGCAAGAAGGCATCAGCAGAAGCAAGGCCGCTGCCGCAACAAGTAAAATTTTTTTCATCATGTAAGTAGGTTTAGTAAAATGTGGTACAAAAATAGGTATTTTAGCGTATATAGCTACCGTCCGGCGTTATGAATGGTTCAACGGCAAATGGCATGAATACGATCATAGGCCAGGGCCTGCTCTTGCGGGGATTCACAGTAAGTAACCACGA
>JAJQAW010000175.1 GCA_021203585.1 Rikenellaceae bacterium | reverse complement strand
AATGTATACATTTATTGTGATCCTGATCCTGATTGCCTGCGTGCTGATGATTTTGACTGTTTTGGCTCAGAGTCCGAAGAGCGGTATGGCGGCCAATTTCGGCGCATCCAACCAGGTGATGGGGGTGCGACAAACGGCCGATATCCTGGAAAAATTTACCTGGGGTTTGGCCATTGCCATTGTGGTATTAAGCTTGGCCGCAACGATGAGTATCCCCAAAGGAGATATCAACGCGAGTAAATCAGCCCTGGAACAAACCATTCAGCAGTCGGTAGAAGGAACGCAGTCGTTTGAATTGCCGATCGTGCCGGCTCCGGAAGCTCCTACCGCAGAGGAAGGAGAAGAATAAGTCGGGTAAAACTCTGCACCCATCGGTGTCGGTGCATACCCGCACGCTGCCGCGGAAAGGGATTGAATTCGAAGCGGGAGAGGAGAACTTGTCAATCAGAAAAGTAACCGGGATGTCCGGTAGGACTGGGGTGGTAGAACCGGGTCCATGTCCCGCACTAAATGCCGGTCCGGGAGTGTCTTCGGCGAGTATCGGTGAACGGACTTTACCGTCGGCAGAATTTAGAAAGTATAGGGCTATCCGGATCGGATAGCCTTTTTTCTATGCATCTATCCGGGCTTTCGTGGTCATAGGATCAGGCAAATGCACTTTCGCTATGATCGACCGCATGCACGCTATTCGGCAGGGGGCGAAAGGAGCGGAGCGGAAAAACTCTTGAACAGGCGCGGTCCCGGGGATTTGCCCCGATCCCGATCTCCGGCGGACGGACAGAGATCAGGAATCCAAAACCCGGAATTTACGGGCTGCATGGCTTTCATCTGTCTTTCTTCATCAAAAAAGAGCTGCCTAACAGCAAGCAGCTCTTCGGGATAAGAATTCGGGAAACTACAATTCTTCAACGCTCAGGAGCCGGGCAAGCCTCGCGGTACCGGTAGTAGAGGGGGTGGAAGTTCCGTTTTGGGTAACGTCGGTGGTTACCAATAACCGGAAGTAATAGTTTCCCTCTTGCACTTCCTGTTCGATGACCACTGTTTTTTCAAAGGGCCAATAGGCTGAACCGTCCCGACACATAATCCCTTCAGTGTGGTCCACTTGCACCCCGCTGTCAAAGGTGTATACGGTAGGGTCGACCGTCGTCCAGTTTTGACCGTCGGTGGAATACTGGAAATAATACCAGGCAACGCCGGCTCCAGAACTACGAAGTTGTCCGCTGATTCTCACCGGTTGGTTCTCATTTCCGTTTTTCACAGGCACAACGATCATCCACGCATCCCCTTCCCGTCCGCAACTCACTCGAGGGTCCGAATTACTGACATCGTAAGAAGTTTCGATTTCATCTACTCCCGGATTCGGCCCTTTCACCCATTGGATCCACGCTTGTTCCGTATCATCCGGATAAATTTTTTGTTCGCTTAGCCACAGCTCCGCCCGTTCCTGTTCGCTGCCCAGCAACGTCAGGGTCCAGGTTTGCGGTAGTCCTTCGACCGGAGGAGAATTCACCTGGTAAATGGTAAAGCAGGTATCCACTTGCGGGAAATCCGGCGCCGTAAGGCGAACAATCACGCTGCGCTCCTGTTCTTCTTCCATCCCTTCCGGCACCTCCTCCACGCGGATCACCAATGAGCTCGGCGCCGTTTGTTCGGCATCGACGGTTACCCAATCGAAACTTTCTCCGGGCCCTGAAGGCTCGATAGCGGCTACCCAATCCACATTGGCGCTGATTTCTACGGCTAAGGTATTTCCCCATTTGGACGCTTTCAGCCTCCCTTCCGAAACTTTCGGAAAGCTGAGCTGCGGGATGACCGATCGTTGCGTAATGCGTAAGAGGGTATCGGCGTGCGGTTGACCGTGGACCAATACCTGGAAAAATGCCGAACGGTCTTCAAAGAGGGTGTTCTCCGTGAAGGAAACTTTGATGATGCCGTCGTCCGAGCCAACGGCCGGAAAAATGGTCAGCCAATATTCCTCTCCATCCGCTTGAAACTCCCAATCCCGGTTCGATCGGATGACAAATTTCGCTTCCGTATCCACTGCGGCCACTGTGATGCCCGAAATACCCGTCTCGAACCGGAATTCCGGATCTCCGGAGGGTTTATCGTCGGGGTTGCAGGCTGTAAACAGCAAGGCGGGAAGCAACAGCGCTGCGAGCGCCCATTCTCTTTTTTTCTGGTTTCCCTTAGGGGTAGGTTTCATATTTTCTTGCTTAATTGGTTAGTATTTTCCGAGTTATTTTTAACAATCGATCCGGATAATTGGTAATGATGCCGTCCACCTGCAGCTCCACCAACCGCTGCGTCTCCTCGCTTTGATCGACCGTCCAGGGTATCAGGGTCATTCCCCGACGGCGGCAGCGATCGACCAACGTCTGATCGACCAGCGAATGGTTGGGGCTGTAACACTCCGGTGTAAAAGAGAGCATGGACATATTGGCTTCGAAATCGCTCTTATCCGCCGCAATCAGATAAGCCAGTCGGACCTGCGGATAATGGCGGTGCAGGTAATCCAGGGTCCGGACATCGGAACACTGCACCAACAGCCGGCTTCCGAGATTTTTGGCCGTCAATACTTGCATGACCAGGTCTGTATAGTGCTTATAATCAGGGACGATTCCCTCCGCTTCACCCGTTTCGGAAGATTTGATTTCGATGTTGTAATGGACCGGAGACAGGTTGTTCTCACGGGTATAGCTTTCCACGGCATCGATCAGCGTGGAGAGCAAGGGGATGTGGGCCGCCGTTTTTTCTTGATCGGGAAAATTCGGATGGATTCCGGTGCCGACATCGAAACGGCGCAAGGAATCGTATTTCATATGATAGAGCACAAAGCGGTCCGAATCTTTTTCCACCGGCCGTCCGTCCGGGCGGCTGGCATACCGCCAGCTCAGTACCGGATCGTGACAGACTACTACCCGGTTGTCGCGGGTGATTTGTAGATCCATTTCGAGCGTATGGACCCCCATCCGGACGGCATTCAACATCGCCTGGATCGTGTTTTCCGGCCATAATCCCATGCCTCCCCGGTGTGCTTGTACCTCGACCGCCCGCAGCGGGATTTTTTCTCCGTACCGATTGCCGAAACGGTCGGTGACCACTACTTCCACTTCCCGCGCGCCGGGGGACGGTTTGGCTGCAAAATAAAAGTCGCGCTCTACAGCCTGCTTGTATTGTCCCACTTCGGCTTTTCCGGCATCCCGGCGAGCCTACAAGTAACGCATATATCCGGGGTCACGCGCTACAAAGGGCTCCATCTCGCCTTTGTATACGCCGTCTTCGTACCATTCGGCTTTCCAGGTGTGGTCCCGGTTCCAAGCTTTCACCGCCACGCATTGGGCCCGGTTGGGAAAGGTTCCGCGGTCGTACGCCTCGATCTGATAGCCGGCCTCTCTACCGATGCTTTTGTAGTACCAGCTGAATGCTCCCGGGTTGGAAACAAATACCTGATATCCGTTCGGCGTGCCGTCTTTATTGGAGTCAGCCGTCCACCAGGCGCCGCAGCAGGCTCCGATGTTGTGTTCGAGGATGCCGGGCAGGATTTCATAATTGGAATTGATGTGGGTGTGGCCGCACAGGGTCCGTACTCGATAACCGTCGAGCAGTCCGAATAGCACGTCGGCATTGTCGATCAGTTTCCGGTTCAGATGAAACGGCGAATGGGCGCATAGAACCACATGCGAGCCGGGCGGGACGTAAGCCAGGTAATTTTCCACCCAATCCAACTGTCGTTGATCGATGGCTTCGGCATACCGTTTTTAGGTATCGTATACGATATTGTCCAGTACGATAAAATATTCGTTGCCGCTGTTGAATCCATAGTATTCGGGACCGAATTGCGCCCGGTAAGCCCAGGCTGCCGCATCGTCTCCTTGTGCGTTCATATCGTAATCGTGGTTTCCGATCACCGGATAGACCGGGAAGCCCAGACCGGCCATCGACTTCTTATAATCCTGCAGCAACGGCAGGTTATCCCACACGATATCGCCCAGCATCAGACCCAGCATGGCCCGGCCTTTTACCGAGTGTTCGGCCGAGTGTTTCCGCAGATCGGCGACCGTTTCCGCTTCAAACCGTTTGAAGTGGTTGTCGTTGCCCGTCTGCGGATCCGCTACGGCAAAAAGCACGTACCCCTCTTTATTTCCGTAAGGGATGAGATTGAAATTATAATCGGTTCCCGATTCGATCTTCCGGTAAAAAACCGGGCTTCCGCTCTCATAGGGACAGATGTAGCCGGAAGGGGTAACGATGGAAATGAACTGGGCCTGCGGGTCTATCTCCAGAGAAAACCGTCCTTTTTTATCGGTCGCGGTGAACCGGTAGCCGTCGGTGACCACCACTCCGGCCAGTTTTTCGTTTCCACTGCGCACTACGCCTTTGATAGGCCGTGCCCAGCCTGCGGTAAAAACGGCCAGCAGCAGGGCCAGAAAAAACACTCTTTTAATCATGGATTCGCACATTAATCGTGATAATAATTGCTGTCGATGGCCTGTTTGCTCCACCAGACGGGCTGTTTCATGTCGTTGTTTCCGTTGAGGCGGTCGATGGCCGCCTGCGCGTTTTCTGGATTCGAACCGATCGAATTCTGCACGTAGGCGAAGCGGGTCGGCAGTATGCAATCGTTGTATACGGCTCCGCTGGCAATCTCCAGCTGCGGGTATCCGGTGCGGCGGAATTCGTGCCAGGCCTCCATGCCGTTCCAGAACAGGGCCAAGAATTTTTGTTCGCCGATGCGTTTGCTTAATTCCGTATCCGAGAGGCCGGTATCGAAAACTACGGCCGAATGGGAGAGGAATCGCTCGATTTTTTCTTCCGTGATTTCCTGATCTTCGGTCAATTCGGCATACGGAGCCTGTGCGTTCCACCGTTCGATAGAGGCCGCAATGGCGGCCTGGTAATAGCCTTTGGCTGCCGTTTTACCACCGGGAATGTACCCTTTCAGGGCGGCTTCGGCGAAGATAAACTGCACCTCGGCATAATCCATCAGCGTGTAGGGCATATTGTTTCGGCAGAATACCGAATAACGCAGTTTGGAAGCGTTGCGGGTAGATTCCTGGAAATCGGCATCCAGGCGGTCCCCGCCGGAAATCACTCCTTTCCAGGGACGGTTTCCATCCGGGTGCGCCCAGATGGGCAGCCGCGGATCGAGGAATTCCTGTTCCGGATTATCGTCGTCCGAAAGTACCGTCATCTGGACGAACTGTTTGGTCATCCGGCGTTCGCTGTTGAAATTTTGTTCGGTGGTTTCGGAAAAATAACTGAGGTAAGGGGCAGTCGTACCGTAGTGTACGGCAGCGTTGTCGGCGTTGGATTCAAAAATCGGGTATTGGATCGGATCGGCCAGTATTTCCGTCATTTTGGCTGCCGCATTCATGACCGAACGCCCGCTTACCCGCATCAAGCAGCGCAGGTAAAAGGAGTTGTTGAATTTGCGCCATCCCGTTAAGTCTCCGCCGAACATGCCGTCCTGACCGGTCAGACTCGAGGGAAAACTCTCTCCGGAGGCGTACATCCGGTTAGCCGTTTCCAGCAGTTCGAATAGCTGTCGGTAATCTTCCTGCTGAGTATCGTAGCGGGGTTTGAGTACCACTTCCCGGCCCATAAAGGCTTCGGAACAAGGGATATCGCCGAACATATCCGTCAGGTTGGCCATGTAATAGGCTTTCAAAGTCATGGCTACAGCTTCCAGGATCGTCAACCCCTCTTGGTGGGCGGCCTGTTGCATGGCGTCGGCGTTTACTGCCCAACGGCTCAAAAAGTTGGTGTACCAGAAGTTCCAGTCCTGTTCACCGATCTTATAGCGGTGCTCCTCGCGGGTGGTGCCGGTAAATGCTTCGTACTGCATAATCTGGTCGCACCAGTACCAGGTATAATAGCTCCAAGTCCGGGAAGCGTCGTAAATGAGCGGTTCCAGAAAGTTTTTGGCTTTTAAATCTTCATACATCACCGAATTGGGGTTGGTGTTGGTATCGATGAAGCCATGGGTTCAGCCTGGGACGAAGCTGAATAAAACCGCACCCAAAACTAAATTTCTAAGTATATTTTTCATAATCGATCTTAAAATGACAGGTTAATATTCACTCCGAAACTGCGGGTCATCGGAAGCGCTCCGGTTTCTACACCGCGGTGGATGTTGGTGCCCTGTAGGTTTCCGGTCTCCGGATCGAACATCGGGTATTTGGTGATGCAGAATACGTTGGTCGCGTAAACTCCCAACGAGGCGCCTTGCAAAAATCCGGTTTTCTGGAGCAAGTGGGCCGGGAAAGTATAATCCAGGCGTACATTTTTCAATTTCAGGTAGGAGGTGCTGAAGGTGTTTTCCCTGACATTGTCGCGGATGTATACGTAGGCATTGTAATAGGTTTGAATATTTTCCGTTACGGTGTTGTTCTTTTGGTAGGTCGCATGGCCGGAGCCGTCGGTGAGTTGATTCACACCGTCTACCACCAATCCGTCGTACCGTCCGGGCAAACTATTTTTCAATTTTCCCTGATAAGCCAGTGCAAAATGGTTGGCCGAGAAGGTATGTCCGCCGTACTGTGCGGCCAAGTGCATGCCCAGGCTCCAGTTTTTATAGCTGAGGTTATGAGTCATACCGGCATACCAATCGGGATTTACCTTGGCGATCCGCTGATCGGGATTTTCCGTCAGCGCGGGCATTCCGGTATTGCTGTTGATTATTTTCATACCCGAACAATCCACCGTACGGCCCTGCTCGTCGGTATACGTACTTCCCTCCGGAGCACGGACGTAATCCTTGCCGTAGATGTAATGCATCGATTCCCCTACGTAGGAATAAACATACACGCGGTTGCCGATGGTGGTTCCCATGGCCGTTTGCAGCGGCGAGTTATTGTCCCATCCCTCGTACATGCTTTTTAATCGATTCCAGTTTTTGGACCAGTTCATCGAAAAACTCCAGCGCAAGCCGCCGGCCGGGCGTTGAACCGGAACGAATGAGACGGCCAGTTCGACTCCGTGATTGAGCATTTCTCCGGCATTCCGCCGCATGGTAGTCGCACCGGTCAGGGCATCCACCAGGATCGAGATGATTTGTTTGTCCGTAACGGTATGGTAATAGGAGGCGTCGAAGGTGATCCGCTTTTGAAAGAGGCTAAGATCGACTCCGACTTCCACACTTTTGATTTGCTCGGGACTCAGGTCACGGGTAGCTAGTGTGGTGGGAACCCGGAATCCTCCCGAATAATCGGTATCCAGGGCCGTCTCCATAATGGCGTAGGGATCGGTATCGTTCCCGACTTGCGCCCAGGAAGCCCGGAATTTGATCAGGTCGATCCACGGTATGGTACGGTACAGGGAAAAAGCGTCGCTCACGACTACACTCAGTCCCACCGAAGGGTAAAAATAGCTCCAGTATTCCGGATCCAGCGTACTGCTCCAATCGTTCCGGCCCGTAATGTCCAGGTACAGGTAATTCTTCCAGGCCAGATTGAGGTAGCCCAGGAAACTGTTTTTTTCTTTGGCCGTTCTGCGGTCGGTCGCTTCCAGCATATAATCTTCGTGGACGTTACTGAGGTTAAACACGTAGTCTTCGTTCAGTTGCGGAACGTTCAACCGGGTATTGGCATTCTCTTTTCTCCAGTTCACTCCCCCGAATCCGGCCCCCAGTGAAAACAAATCGTCCAGCAGGGACTGGTTGTAGGTGATCAGGAATTCATTGTTCCATTCGTAACTGCGAAGGGTTTGTTCGCGGTAAAATCCGCCCGGAGTAGATCCCGAATATTTCGGCGCGCGCTGGGTACGGAATTCGTTGTTCATATCCAGCCCCGAGCGGAGCAGCAGTCTCAGCCGAGGGGTGATGTCGATCGTCAGGCTGAAATTTCCATAAACCCGGTCGCGGTCCACCGTATTGACCTCTTCGTACACCGTAAAATAGGGATTGTATGAGTTTTCGGCGTTGTAGAAAAGCGCGTTGGCCGCCCGCACCGCCGGATCGTCGAATCGGCCGGAGAAGTATTCCGCTTTGAATCCCTGATTGATATCGTGGTTGCTGGTGGCCCAAATCAATGAATAAAGCGGGTTTTTCGAACCGTATCCGCTGTAAGGTACATTGTCCGAATCCCGGCGCAGGTAATTGACCACGGCCCGCAGGGTTATGGCTGAGTTGACTTTGTGGGTCGCATTGACCGAGAAAGTCTGGCTCGAACTGGGCGTATTGGGAATCACCCACCGGCTCCGCATATCGGTGACTGAGAGGCGCATGCTGGATCCCTCGCCGTTATTACCGTTCACCGTAATGATATTTTTGGTGGTGGCCCCGGTCTGGAAAAATCCTTTATACCAATTGTCTTGGTAGACCCACGGAAGCGGCGTATAGGGGTCATTCTCCCAATTGCGCGAGTGATACCTGTATGCGCAGTTTTCGGGCATCGTATTTTTCTCCGAAAGCGTAGCGTCCCTGATTTCTTCGGTAAGCGTTGCCGTCCGTAGCATTTGCGGCGCCGACGGTCCAGAAGCTGTATTCGACCTCACCGTTATCGTTTCCGCCGCCGTACTCTTTCTGGAAATCCGGCCAGCGCATGACCCGGTCGAAGCTGGTGGTGGAGGAGACACTGATGCCGAGCCCTTTCGGTTTTTTGGCGGCTTTAGTGGTGATGATGAAAGCGCCGTTTCCGGCCCGTGACCCATACAGTGCGGTGGCTGCCGCTCCTTTGAGCACGGTAATCGATTCGATATCGTCCGCATTCAGGTCGGACAAACCGTTACCGAAATCCACCGGCGCGTCGCTGTTGGAATAATTGGAACCGCTCGAGGTTTCCACCCCTCCGGTATGGATCGGAACCCCATCCACGACTACCAATACTTCGTTGTTGCCGTAATTGAGCGAGTTATCCCCCCGGATGGTGGCTCGGATCGATCCCATCGATCCGGTACCGGCCTGGTCCAGTTTCAACCCGGCTACCCGGCCGGAAAGTGCGTCGACCCAGTTTCCGGAACCGGTTTGAGTCAAATCGTCCCCACTCACTGTGGTAGTGGCATACCCCAGAGAACGCTGTTGACGGGTAAGCCCGAGTGCGGTGACCACCAGTTCCTCCATCTCGAAATTCGAAGAAACCAGTGTCACATCGACTTTCTTCCGTTCTCTCACTTCAGTCTCTTGTTCATCGTAACCTAAATAGCCGATAACCAAGACATCTTCCGGAAAAACGGCAATCGTGTAATTCCCGTGAGCATCGGTAATGGCGCCGATTCCCCGGTTCTTCACCACCACGCTGGCTCCCGAAAGCGGGGTTTTCCCGTCACTGTCGAAGACCGTTCCGTTGATACGGTCCTGCGCCTGTACCCGGGCCGCCGAAAAGGCCATAAGGGTCATAGATAACAGAACTTTCATGCTGTTGTAGAATTTGAAATTCATAAAATTGTGATCAATAAGTGTAGGTGTTTCTTTCGTTCGGTATTCTATTTTTATGTGAAGCGTACAGGGTAAAGTTTTCACTTTAACCTGAAATCCATGGAGGCGGAGGCTGCAGGTATTCCCGTTTGTAAATCTCCAGACAAAGGGGATGGTTGATCGGCCGTTCCGAGTTCACTCCAAGGGGGACGGCTCAGGCAGCTGCGCAGGAGGACGGTATGTAACAATAGCGCGGGAAATTCATTTTTCATTTGATTTTGTCATTCTTTACAATACCTTCGATTCATTTTTCCATATTTCAGCTTTCCATCCTAATGATTAACTGCCGCAAAAGTAGGGGTCGAAAATCTCTATGTCCCTACAAAGGGGTTAAGAAACGGTAACAATCCGGGCTTTCCGGTCGGATGCCCCCTGCACTGGAGTCAGAGGGTGTTTGATGCGGAAAACAGCCGAAGCAGCGGCTGTGGAAGTGCAACCTAATGGGCGGGGGAGGACCACTTTTATTTAATAAAAAAGCAGATAGGAACTATCTGCTTCTCGGGTTGATCCGGGATGCTCTCTCAATCGGTTACTTCTCCTTTCATTTTAAAGGAACGCCCTCGGCATTCTGCGTAAATGGAATAATTGCCAAGTGGTAAATGGGTGAAGGTCAATGGATTTCCTTTGCCTTCCAGGGTGGTAACGAGCTGCTGGTCCTTATAAAGCCGATACTTTACCAGATGCTGCGAACCACTCAACAGGATATTTCTGCTTCCGTCTCCATTGGCCGATCGAGAGAGTTCGAAGATACCGACTTCTCCCTCTTCGTCCTGATAAATATAAATCGTGCATTCCCGATCTCCCCACCGGGCTTTGAAATGAGTTTCCAGATCCACTTCTACACCGGGATTCGGAGCACAGGTGATGGTGAATTCGCAGGCCTGGTCCGTATGAGCACTTACTTCCAGGCGGTAATACTCCGCCGGCCAATAGGAGACTTTTCCGGCATTGTAGTCGGCGCAAATTTGTCGGACTTCCTCCACATCCATCAATTCCGTAGTGGGAATGGTAAAAGAGAAAATTCCGCCGTCGCCATCGACGATCATGTGGCTGGCATTCCGGTTCACTTGGAAATAGGGATGCTCGAAAACCGAAGCGGAATAAACCGTTCGGGCGCCGCTTAACTGCCGGTCGTTCTCCCGGATTTTATAGGTTCCCGGACCGTAGGCACCGGAAAAAATCAGTTTTCCGCCATGGCCCGATTTACTGGTTACCACCTCCCCGGCACGGGTAAGGTAGTAGGTAATCCCGGCAGTGGAGCCGTTCAGCACGATATCGAAAACGGTACCCGGATAAATCTTTAGCTTGTCCTGATTTTCGATCTCATATTTCCGGGAAATGGGGGATTGGATGATTCGGAACGGAAAATTTTGGGTCGCGATTTCCAGGATCATTTCCATTCCGGTCGAATAAACACCGGTTGTAAAAATCATTTTACCCCAACCGTTCGCCTGCTCGGGAATGGTCAGATCGAGAATTCTAAAGGGAGATTCAGATTCTGAAATCTCTTGATTGATGAAGGCTAAGGCGTGAGAAACTCCCTGACCGAAAACCTGATCGGAAACGGATACGGGTCTGTACTCGATTTCCACCTCTCTACCGTCCAGGTCGAAATCGATTTGATCCAGAGAGAACTCCGAGATATAGGACATGGTCATATACCGGATGGGCATGGGGTATAAATACTGCATGGCAACGATGTCGAATTCGCTAAATCCGGCCCATAGTCTTAAATAGGAATTCATGATGGATTTCGAATCGGAATCCGGGGTTCCCGGAATCAATACCAGGCCGTTCAGAATCACCTCGAATTGAGAGCTGTCGGTGTGGTATAAACCCAAAGCGTGCCCCAGTTCATGCACCACGGTGAAGATTTTCTGCGATTCGCTGTAATAAGCCGCATCCGTTAAATAAAGCACCGAGCCCGGTCTGCCGCCGGAAGGAAACGTAGCCATCCCGATTGTGCCGGCAGGAAGGGTACGGGTGCGGATTTTGATATCCGCCTCCTCTTCCGAGGAGACGATGCGCATGTACACCAAACACTCGGGGATACTGTTCCATTCCACGATAGCCTGTCGGATGGAGGAGCGCCAATCGAACAAGGAATTGGTGGACATTTGCGGATCGATCCACAGTTTGATATCATGGACATGAATGGGGTCGACCAGCCGGTTTTTGGCATAGTACTGTCTGGTTTGCGCCATCACGGAAATAGAATCCTTCGGAAATAGAAGATCACCTTCCACCACATAGAATTCCTCCAGTTGGTATAAATCCGAGACGTCGAATCCCCAGGAGGCAATGATCCGGGTATGTTCGGACAAGAGGGCATCGGAGGCTTGCTTTCCGGAGTGATCGTTGACATCCTGGATACAGGAATCGAAGAGAAAGATAACGGTTAACAGCAGTAAAACGGTCCGTAATTTTTTCATGGTGTTAAAAGGGAATTTATGATTGCCTACTCTGGATGCTTTTCGGCTCGCGCATGGGTATAAACCGGGTTAAAAGTACACATCGAATATTTCAATCCGTTTACAAAAAAATGAAGAAATCATAACTGGATGAAGGCCCGGATTTTTTTGTTTCCGGACCGATACGAGCACTCCCGGGATCGATTTTTTCTGTTAGTAATTGAACAGTAAAAGGGCTGTTAATTTTCGGAGAAAATCACTATATTTGTGGCACTTTATAAGTACATCTCTGATCATTCATGTATAACCTAACTTTATAACCTTCTTTTTAAGATGGCAAATCAAAAAAAATTCATTACCTGTGACGGTAACTACGCTGCTGCGCATATCGCGTATATGTTCAGCGAAGTAGCGGCAATCTACCCGATCACGCCTTCCTCCACCATGGCGGAGTACGTGGACGAATGGGCGGCGGCAGGCCGGAAGAACATCTTCGGCGAAACGGTGAAAGTCGTCGAAATGCAATCCGAAGCCGGTGCGGCGGGCGCTGTTCACGGATCCTTACAGGCTGGTGCGTTGACCTCGACCTTCACCGCATCCCAGGGACTGCTTTTGATGATCCCGAACATGTACAAAATTGCCGGAGAATTACTTCCCGGGGTATTCCATGTGTCTGCGCGTACTCTGGCAGCCCAAGCACTTTCTATTTTCGGAGATCACCAGGACGTGATGGCCGTGCGCCAGACCGGTTTTGCCATGTTGGCCTCGGGAGGGGTACAGGAAGTGATGGACATTGCGGCTGTGGCCCACCTGGTGGCGATCAAATCGCGCGTACCGTTCTTGCATTTCTTCGACGGCTTCCGCACTTCACACGAAATCCAGAAAATCGAAGCTTTGGATCAGGAAGCTATCAAAGGCCTGATCGACCAGAAAACCCTGGCCGGATTCCGCGAACGCGCCCTCAATCCGGAACACCCGGTCACGCGCGGTACCACCCAGAACCCGGATATTTACTTCCAAACCCGCGAAGCATCCAATAAATTCTACCAGGCCGTTCCGGACATGGTAGAAGAAGCGATGGACCAACTGTCGAAAGTAACCGGACGCAGCTACAAACCGTTTACGTACTACGGTGCTCCTGACGCTGAAAACATCATCATCGCGATGGGTTCGATCACCGAAACCATCCGCGAAACGGTGGAATACCTCAACGCCAAAGGCGAAAAAACCGGGGTGGTATCGGTACACCTCTACCGTCCGTTCTCTGCGAAACACTTCGCGCAGGCGCTGCCCAAGAGCGTTAAACGCATTTGCGTGCTCGACCGCACCAAGGAACCGGGAGCGCCGGGCGAACCGCTCTACTTGGATGTGAAAAACCACTTCTACGGCGAGGCTAACGCCCCCATGATCATTGGCGGACGCTACGGGCTGTCTTCGAAAGACACCACGCCGGCACAGATGATCGCCGTGTTCGAGAACTTGAAAGCGGCAGAGCCGAAAAACCTGTTCACCGTAGGGATCAACGACGACGTAACGTTCACCTCGCTGCCGGTAGGCAAAGAGATCAGTCTGGCTAAACCGGGCACCTTTGAAGGCCTTTTCTTCGGTCTGGGGGCCGACGGTACGGTGGGCGCCAACAAAAACTCGATCAAAATCATCGGTGAAACGACCGACAAATATTGCCAGGCTTACTTCTCGTACGACTCAAAAAAATCGGGCGGCTATACCTCCTCGCACCTGCGTTTCGGGGACAATCCGATTACCTCGCCGTACCTGGTGACCACTCCGGACTTCGTGGCCTGCCACGTGCCGTCGTACGTAGACAAATACGACGTACTGAAAGGGCTCAAAGAGGGCGGTTCGTTCCTGTTGAACAGCATCCACGATGCTGAAACGACCAAAGCGAGCCTGCCGGACCACATGAAGAAATACCTGGCCGAGCACAAGATCAACTTCTACATCATTAACGCTACGAAAATCGCCGCCGAAATCGGGTTGGGCAACCGCACCAACACGATCATGCAGGCTGCGTTCTTCAAAATTGCCAATGTAATTCCTTACGAAGTGGCGGTAGAGCAGATGAAAAAAGCCCTCCTCAAATCCTACGGCATGAGGGGCGAAGAGATCGTCAACATGAACAACGCCGCAGTCGACAAGGGGGGGGAACTGGTGGAAAAAGTAGAGGTTCCGGCCGAATGGGCCAACATCACCGTGGGAGCGGCAACGGCCGACTGCGGATGCGCCCGTCCGGACTTTATCAAAAACATCGTGGACCCGATCAACGGCCTCAAAGGCGACGACCTGCCGGTGAGCGCCTTCAACGGACGCGAGGACGGTACGTGGGACAACGGAACCTCGCAGTACGAAAAACGCGGCATTGCGGTCAACGTACCGGAGTGGATTCCGGAAAACTGTATCCAGTGTAACCAGTGCGCCTACGTATGCCCGCACGCGGTGATTCGTCCGTTCCTGCTGACCGAAGCCGAAGCGGCTGCCGCACCGGCCGGAACCGTCACCAAAAAAGGCTTGGGAGCCACGAAAGAGTACGAGTTCCGCATCCAGATCAGCCCGCTCGACTGTACCGGCTGCAACAACTGCGTGGACGTATGTCCGGCACCGACCAAAGCGCTGGAAATGAAACCGCTCGAATCACAAATGGCCGAGCAGGAGCGTTACGCGTACATGCACGAGAAAGTCGGCTATAAAGAGGTGGTGGATAAAACCAAGACCGTGAAAAACTCGCAGTTTGCCCAACCGCTGTTCGAGTTCTCGGGAGCCTGTGCCGGTTGCGGTGAAACGCCTTATATCAAACTGATCACTCAATTGTTCGGCGACCGGATGATGATTGCCAACGCAACCGGATGTACTTCTATCTACGGTGGTTCGGCACCTTCTACCCCGTACTGCAAGAACAGCCAGGGCAAAGGTCCGGCATGGGCCAACTCGCTGTTCGAGGACAACGCCGAATTCGGGCTGGGAATGCACGTGGCCGTAGATAAAATGCGCGACCGCATCGAAGCGAAGATGAAAGAGGCGATTGCCGGCTGCAACTGTTGTTCCGATGAACTGAAAGCGGCCATACAAGAATGGATCGACGGTAAAAACAGCAGTGCGTTGAGTAAAGCGGCGACCGACAAAGTGATGCCGATGATTAAAGCCTGCGATTGCGAGATCTGCAAAGAACTGGCCGCGCTGGAGCAATACATGGTGAAAAAATCACAGTGGATCTTCGGCGGCGACGGTTGGGGCTATGACATCGGTTACGGTGGGGTAGACCATGTACTGGCATCGGGCGAGGACGTAAACATTTTGGTAGTGGATACCGAAGTATACTCGAACACCGGCGGACAGTCCTCCAAATCGACTCCGATGGGTGCGGTCGCCAAGTTCGCTTCGGCCGGCAAACGCATCCGCAAGAAAGACCTCGGTATGATGGCTATGACCTACGGTTACGTATACGTGGCCCAGGTGGCGATCGGTGCCAACCAAAACCAATACCTGCAAGCGATCAAGGAAGCGGAAGCTTATCCGGGCCCGTCGCTGATCATCGCTTACGCTCCGTGTATCAACCACGGCATCAAAGGCGGTATGACCCGCACCCAGACTATCGGTAAAGAGGCTGTAGCCAGTGGTTACTGGCACTTGTGGCGCTTTAACCCCGAATTGGAAGCTGCCGGGCAAAACCCGTTCAAACTCGACTCGAAAGAGCCGGATTGGAGTAAGTTCCAAGCATTCCTGAACAAGGAAGTCCGTTATACCTCGTTGTTGAAGGCCTTCCCGGAAGAGGCGCAGGAACTGTTTGCAGCCGCGGAAGAAAACGCTAAATGGCGTTATAACGGTTATGTGCGTCTGGCTAATATGAACTACTCGGCGGAGGATTGATCCGATTTCTATAATACAGCGATGGCGGCCCTTAAAGGCCGCCATCGCTGTTTAATTATAAGGAGTAATCTAATTCCGCCATAAAATCGATCTCGTACACCTCGGTATATCCGTAGTAACCGCTTTTCACAGGAACCCGAATCTCCAAGGGACTGTCGCCCGGTACCACCGGCCGGTCCACCCACTGAATATTTTGTCCTACCTGGATTTCATAATGGTCGAACACAGTAACCCAAATATGACACGAAGGGTATTTGCTTAATTCGAGGGAATCCAAAACTACGGTCAGCACCTGATTTTCATTTCCCAGATCGAAAGGATGACTTTCCCACCACACATTCCAGAAA
>JAJQAW010000369.1 GCA_021203585.1 Rikenellaceae bacterium | reverse complement strand
ACCGTTCCCCCGCCCTGATCGAGCAGGCTTATCTGTTCAAGGCCACCCGCAACGGTTGCCTCAATTACATCTAGCACCTGCAGGTGCGCAGCCGGTTCCAGGAAGAAACGCTCCAAACCGGAGAGCCGCAGGGAGCGCTCGCCCCGGAACTGTACGTCGGCGAGGAACTGCGGTCGTTGATCCTCGATGCAGTCGACAAACTACCGGCCCGACAAAAAGAATCGTTCCTGCTCAGTAAATTTCAAAATATGTCTTACGCGGAAATCGGACAGAAACTCGAAATTTCGCCCCGCACGGTGGAAAAGCACGTGGAAGTGGCCTCTAAAGCCTTGCGGCAGGAACTGTTCCGGCACCTGTATTCCGTACTGATGGCCTGGGTCCTGATGGGGCGGTAGGGTTGCCTATAATATTTGTATACCTATAAAAAATCCTCCGGATAAAAATTGCAGGTACAAAGGTATTTTTTTCGAGCGTTTTTCAGACCGATCACCTTTCGATTTTTTCCGCTTAAAGTGAATAAGAATGGAAATTCTCTCCCTCGCACAAACCGGCTTCGACTCCCTGTTCCCCGCATTCGAAGCGGCTTTTGCCGACTATGAAATGCAATTGGACGCCCTGCAATTGCAGAAAATGCTCACCCGCCGCGGGTTTGATCCCACGCTTTCTTTCGCCGCTTTCGACGGGGACCGGATTGCGGCTTTTACCCTGAACGGTATCGGAACCTGGAAGGGGCTGAGGACCGCCTACGATACGGGCACCGGGACACTTCCGCAGTACCGCAATCAGGGACTTGCGACCCGGATTTTCGAATTTTCACTCCCCTTTCTGCGGCAAGCCGGCATCCGCCGGTACCTGTTGGAAGTGTTGCAGCACAACGAAAAAGCCATTTCCGTTTACCGCAAACTCGGCTTCCGGGTCAGTCGGGAATTTAATTATTTCCGCACACCGAGGGAGCAGCTTCCCCCTGTCAAACGGTTGGGCTGCTTCACCGGTTCGGTCCGTTGCCTGGACCGGCACCCGTTCGGCGCGCTGCCCGATTACGGAGATTTTCTTCCCTCGTGGCAAAACAGCGACGAAGCGATCGCCCGTTCATCCGGTGATTTTATCGTTTTGGGTGCCTACGAGCAGGGAGATTGGCTCGGATACTGTGTGTTAGAACCCGCCGCGGGAGATATCGCGCGAATAGCCGTCCGTCCGGATCAGCGGCGGCGAGGCATCGGATCGGCGCTGCTGCAAGAGGCCCTGAACCGGAACCGTGCCCAGGAGTTGAAAATCATCAATACCGAGGTTCGTTGCACGGCACTGACCGAATTCTTACGAACGCTGCATATAACGGTTTCGGGCCGGCAGTATGAAATGGTTCGCGAAATCTGATTGCATCACCGGGAAAGCTTCGTCTTCGGCAGACGGTTCGATGACACCGAAGAATCCGTCTTATGGCCTGTCGGTGTACCCCGGAGAAATGGAATCGGTCAAAACAACCATCTTTGTACCCCGTCCTCCAATACGAAATAGCTTCCCTGCACTTTTTGGGTAGCATCGTAGAGATAGAAAATCGTGTTTTCCGGAGCCCGACAGTGCAACCGATGGCCCGTGGCGGTTTGTTCCTCCGTGGTCACCCATTCGTGCCCATCCCAATAGGTCAACCGGTACCGATGACCCTCATAAATATTTTTGCCGTTGGTTCGCGGTAAATAACGGATTTGACCGATACCGGTCGGTACACCCAAATCTAATCCGATCCAGGCATCGTGAAGTGGGTCCAACTGGACCACCGTAGCCACATTCCCGTCGAAGGCATTGCCGGGCGATGTTTGTGCATCCGAGCCGTGGCTGCCGATGACCGTGCCCGTCAATCGTTCTCCCCGGGTATCGAAGAATTCCAATTCTCCCACATTGCAGCGGCTGCTATCCGGAGAGACGTAGCGGACATACCGGTACTGCGCGGCCGATTCCACCGGAACGGTGTGGTAGAAACCACCCTCTACCTGCTGGATGCGGTGCAGTAACCGCGCATCGGAGAAATCGGCACGATTGGCCCCCTCGAACCGCCCGTCAAGCATCAAGTTTAAGTAAATCGGCGTATCTTTTGCGATCCCCTCAAACACCAATTCGACCGGTGGAGCTTCCGGATCGAAAAACCGGCAAAGGCCATCCTCCCCCAGCCGGAAGGGATAATTCGCGGGACTCTTCGAACCGTCGGCATAGTACACCGGAAGGTACAGCAAATTGTGACCCACGCCGGAAAATTGAATCTCCAACGGGCCCTCTTCCCCTCAGGCAATCGGTTCCCATCCGTTTTGGGTAAGTATGGCCAGGTAAGCATAACCGGTCGGTTCGGAAGGGGAAAACCGTTGGGGAACCACGATATCCGGACAATCGGGATATTCGGAAGAGACATCGATAAAATACTTGTCCTGCAGTCGTGGCGATATATGCTTACGGTCCAACGGAAGATTAATCTGCCGGCCAAAAGTTTGCCGGAAAACTTTATACTTAGGTCCCAATCCCTGATGCGGTTCGCCGGGATCCGCTTCGGTGCCCATAAAAGAGACATAACCACCCTGACCGTCATAGACCGAATTCCACGAATGTCCGCCGGCAGAAAGCTTGTGGGGCCATTGAACGGTAAACTCTTTGGCTACCGGAATTCCCAAGGCCCGCATCGCGAAAATAGCCAGGGATCCCATCGCATCGCAATTTCCCCGGGAAGAAGCCATCAGTTGCGAAAAATTCATGACGGGGAAATCCCGGTCCACCCGGAACCGGGGCAGTAATCGGTTGAGTTGAACACAAGCTTCGACCGGGCTCAACGTGTCGTTTTCCAAAAAAGAGCGGTAAAGATCGGCAAAACTAGCCAACGCTTTTTCCCGCCAGTTTTCCAACGGTTCGGTGCTGATTCGATAGGGCAAAATCAATTCGCAAAAAGGTCGAAAGAGAGTTCTTTCCCCCACGGTGTTTCTTCCCACACCTGAAAAGCCAGATCGATGTTATCGATCAAAAAATCTGCTTTGATATGGGTAATATCCTTTTTCCGAATCCATTTATCGGTTCGGTAAGTATCCGTAACCAACCGTTTGTCGGAGGAACTGCTCCACCGCAACCGAACCGTAGCCACATCGTTTCAAGGGGCATCGATGTATTCGGAATATTTACCCGGCATATTCGCAATGAGAAAATAAGCGGCTTGCAGTTTGAGTGAGTCCTGTGGGCGACGGTAATGATGCAATACTTTCATCAATTCAGAGGAATTATTTCCCGAAAGAAGGATCGCTTTATGCACCTCTTCCGGAATATTTCCGTACCGGCATCCCCCCATACACAGCAACAAGAGGAACAACCCTATTTTTTTTAATTTGCAGTTTCTCATGGTCCTACGATTTCGAATCAAGTATTGGATCAGCGTTCTATTAAAAATATCGAAATGACGATCCGTCCCGGTTCATTTCCGATTGTGGATAAATATATTCAATTTTTCTTTCATACGGTAATCCGGGCCCCCATCGGATTTCCCTTTTTAAAGGCAGAACACGCTAAAATTCCGGAGCCCGGTCCGAAACTTTTTTGGAATCCGCTATACGTTTTGCCAACGGGGATCGTTACATTTGCAGAGACGGCGCCCGTTGCCTGCCTAACCGGACTTAAAGCCTATACGAATATGAGCATAAAAAAGAAAGTTTGGATGATCCCTTTGATCCTATTCGTCAACCTCTTCCTGGTATTGCCCGGCATCGGTATCGCTATTATCAAATGGGGCGTTCTTCCCCCGGAGAGACTCACTCCGCTGGTGGTCGGTTATATCGACCCGCTGGTGGAGGGTGAAATCCGTTGCGAGCGAATCGAACTGACGTTCATCGAAACCTTTCCGCAGGTCGGGTTACGGATCACCGGCGGCGAAGTTCTTTCCGCTCCACAGCGGAATAGCGCTCCGGAAGAAGAACACGGTTGCTATCCCGAGACACTGCTTCGCTTTTCGGAAGCGGTCGTTTCGGTCAATATTCGGGATTATTTTCAGCATGACCGGATCACCGTGGATCGGTTAACGTTGAAAGAGCCCTTTTTTTACGGATTGATCGACCAGTCTGGCCGGGCCAACTAGGATATATTGATCTCCGGGGAGCCGGCTCACTCGCCGCCCGAAGCGCCGGATGATTCGGAGCCGGAGTTGGATTCGGAGCCGGAACCGCTGCCGGTTATCGATTTGCAACGGATCGGCATCCGCAACGGACATTTTATATACGAAGACCGAACCACCGGGTTGTACACGGAAGTGACCGGGTTCAATCTTCGGTTGCGCAACCAATTGACCCAGGGAAGCCTCTACTCGGAGCTCAAAACCGGTTTCGAATCGATACGCTTCGACAGTCCCGCATACCGGTTGGATCAGGAATTAGCGCTCCGGTTCGAGAGTAAACTGAATGTGCAACGGGGAAAAATCGGCTTTATCGAATCTCGGCTGATGCTCAACGAGCTTCCTTTCCGGACCGAAGGCGAAATCGAGAAAGCCGACGACAGCCTGCGGATGGATGTCCGTTTTACGCTGCAAGCAGAAAATCTGGCCGATATTCTCCGATTTATTCCCGATGTCTATTGGGCCGAAAAGAGACGTACCGAAGCCAACGGCAAGCTGGAAGTGCGCGGAAGAATCAACGGTTTGCTCGGCGAGCAGCCCTTACCCGATGTACGAATCACCTGCTCACTGGAAAAAGGATCGCTCAAACGAAAAGGTTCGAGCCGCGGCATCGAAAAATTGGAAACCGATTTGACCCTATTTTGTCACGGAACCGCGGCGAATTCCTCCTTTGTGGAGTTCCGTAAACTGGAATTACACGGATCCAACACCGCTTTTTTCGCCACCGGCCGCGCGGACCGGTTGTTGACCGATCCCCGTATCGAGGCTTCGATGCAGGGAACCGTCGATTTTGAGGGAATCGTGGGAGAAATCTTCAATCCCGACACCCTGTTGGTGAAGGGAATCCTGAACGCGGATATTCGGGCGAATTTCCGCCTGTGGGATTTAATGGACGGGGATTTCGGCACCCTGGATGCCGCCGGTAAATTCGGTATGGACCGGTTATTGGTCGCGGACCGCGTCTCTCGAAACAGTTTGTTTATGAGCGGCGTACATTTTTCAGCCGATACGGCCCGCCGGTCCCGGATCTCCCGAAGCGAGGAACCGTGGGTCACCGCCCGACTGCAGGTGGATACCCTCCATTTACGTTCGGGAAGACACACCAGCGCCCGCGTCGGTGCACTGGATGCGCAGCTTCACACCTCCCGCACCTGGGATACGACCCGGGTACAGCCGGTAGCTACGCAGATACGAATAGACCACCTCACCGTCCGTTTGCCCGATTCCGTACTGTTTTCGGGCCGTAAAATCGCCATCGACGGCGGTCTCAAAGGCTCGTCTTCCAATCCCAAAATGGGTATGTTCGGGGGTAAGATTACGCTGGATACGCTCCGCTACGCGGATATTCCGGCCCGCACCCGACTGACGATGAATCACGCGGGGTTCGACCTGGAAATGCTTCCGCTGCGGGAAGCCATGCGGCAGCGCAGAACCGCCGGGATCACCCGGGAACGCCGATCTACCGAACCAGCAGCTTCCGGATACTCCTCCGGCCGGACACGAGATAGCCTCCTTGGAGGCTCTTCAGTGCGGCTCGCGACCTCCACGGAACCCGATTCACCCGATCGGCTTTTACGCCAGTGGGAAATACGGAGCAGCATCCAATTCGATCGGATGCGGTTTTTTACCGAACTGTTTCCGTTGCCGACCCGACTGGAGCGGACCACGCTGAAATTCGATACCGATCAAATCACGCTTTCCGAAGCCCGGATGAATATCGGCCAAAGCGATCTGACCCTGACCGGATCCCTCTCCGGCTTGCGGCGGGCCATGCTTCGAAACGGGGTCTTACAGGGAAATCTTTCTTTGCAAAGCGATTACCTGGACTGCAATCAATTGATGGGAGCCATGCAGCGGAGCTCGCTGTGGGCCGAGACCGGTGAAGTGAATTCCCCGGAGCTCTCCGGTTTATTGGACGAAGAAGAAGAGTTGATCGACTGGGACGAAACCGATCCGCTGGCCGGACTCTCTACGGAAGAGGCCCTCGAGGATGGGTTGTTCATCGTTCCCAAAAACCTGGACCTGGTGCTTCGTACCCGTATCGGCAAAGCCGATTTCACGGACCTCCGCCTGGAAAAAATCCGAGGACAGGTCATCGTCCGCAACCAAAGCGTGAATCTAAGGCGGTTGGCCATGGATTCGGATATCGGTTCGGGCAACCTGACGATGGTTTACACGGCCCGGGAGCCGCAGTCGGCCGGCGTGGGTTTCGAACTGGAACTGGAAGATATCATCGTCGAACGGTTGCTGGGCATGTTCCCGGCCATCAATACCTTGTTGCCGATGCTACGCTCCTTCGAAGGGGTTATGGACGGCCAGATGACCGCCTCGTGCCAATTGGATTCGGCCATGAACGTCATCTTTCCCACCCTGCACTCGGCCTGCTACCTGAGCGGGGAAAACATGGTGCTGCTGGACGGGGAAACGTTTTCCGAAATTTCCAAAAAGCTCATGTTCAAAAATAAGGAAAAGAATCTGATCGACTACATCTCGGTCGATCTTTCCATCCGGGACAACCGGATCGAAATTTTCCCGTTCAAAATCGAGATCGACCGCTATACACTGGCCGTAGGCGGCCTGCACCACCTGGATATGACCTTCGATTACCACATTTCGGTGCTCAAATCGCCGGTCCCGTTTAAACTGGGCATCGATATCGCGGGAGACCTGGACGATTTCAAATTCAAGGTGGTCAAATGCCGGTATAAGGATTTATTCAAAGCGACCCGGGAAGAGGAATTGCAGGAAACCCGCCTCAATCTCCGCGCGGGAATCCGGGAGAGCATCCGCAGCCAACTGGCCCGGAATGCCCCCGAACTGGCCGGAGGATTCACCCACGAGCGAATCCGCTCCCGCCGGCCGGAAACCGCCGTAACGGACATGGACCTCGATGACCCAGAGGTTCCGGATGAGGATTCCGCCCTTTCCGAATCTGCGCCGGCAGAGCGAGTCGATCAGGCAACCGGCTCGTCGCCGGAGATTGTCTCCGGGCTCCCCCGGATATCGGATTTTCCGGATTCCCTTTCCACGCTGCCGTAGTTTCCTCCGGAATTTCTCCCTGCATTGGGAGCGAAAAAAGAAAGACGACCGGTTGCGGGTCGTCTTTCTGGATGACTCCTTTTCCCCAAATGAGAATCTTTTCAGGAAGAAAACGGGTAGATATTCCTTTTACCGGTGCCGGTAGTTAAAAAGCTTGCGCCCGGCACCGGTAAGTAGGACAGGGATCACTGCTTCACCATGGTCAACGGTCCGTAATAAAAAAATATATTGGCTCGGGTACCGGTGTCGGCAGCATCCGTATAGTAGGAGAAATTCCAGCTGTACGCTATCGAACTCCATACGCCCCCGTCGATCCAGCTCAACCGGATGTTCTCGTGCTCATCGAAATCCATCTGGGTAACCATATTATAAGTGGAGTTGGTATGGTTGAACGTATTGGTCTGGCTTATCAGCAGGAACCGGACCAGGTAATCCTCTTCCGAATAGGTTCCCACGGGGTAACCGAAGTTGTTGTTGACCATGGTCATTTGGTTGGTTTGGGCATCGTACTGAACATGAATGTCGTATCGCAATCCGGTCAATTTATAGGATTGGTCGTATTCATCTTCGATGAACGAAACGGTCACCTGCTAGTCCGGATCGCCCTTGGATGTGGAAGCATACTGGAAGGTCCAGTCACCCAGGAATGCCGAATAACTGACCGGTTGCGGCTGCTGGACGATCCGCACGGTTTTGCGTATCCCGAAAGCCGAAAGAATCAGCTCGCCGGTACGTTCGAACAATTTTGGATTGGACTCGGTCGCCCGCAGGGTCAAAGTACCGTCACCGACGATGGCTTCCACCCAATCCGGATGGGAAAGGATGTCCGTGGAGGAGGCATTTTCCAGGGTGGTCGAAACCGAGGAGCCGGCTTCCCATTCCAGATCGAAATAGACGATTCCCAGCACGATGGCGTAACCGTGCTGGTATACATTGACCGTTTTCTCTTCGCCGCCGGAGGTGATGGTGACATTCGATACCCGGGATAAATTGTCTCGGTTCGGTTCTACGGTCAGGGTTACGGTAGAACCCGAAAGAGAGACCTGACACCACTCCTGGGTCGACTTTACGGTCGCGGCGGCCGGCGCTGAAAACACCACCTGCCCGGTTCCCCCCTCCGGGGAAAATTCGGCTACAGAGGAGATAATTTCCAGACCGGTTTCCGGTTCGTCACTATCGCTGCAGGCGGCAAAAGCCAGGAGCAGCGGAATCAGCAATAAACTTATTTCTTTTCTCATAACGATTCATTTTTTCGGATGATCAATACTTTACCATGCTCAACGGGCCATAGTAACGGGGAGACAGGTATTGGTAAGAACTGGTGATTTCATTCGTATAATAATAGAATGCGATCGATTCCATATTCCGCGAAGCAGCCCGGTAGCAAACCCCGTTCTCCTTCCATTGTACGATCATTTTTCCGTCTGCATCATAGCTGATTTCCGAATCCATACCATAGGTATAATTAGTCCGGTAAATGTGTCCGGTATCTGTAATGAGCCACAAGAAGATTTCTTTATCTTCGCCGTTGTAGAGGTAGGTACCCAATTCTACGGAATTATTGTTGTTCAGCATGCTGATAATTCCCATAGTCCGGTTAAACCCGATATAGATGTCGTACTGCAATCCCGTGAGTTTAAACGATTCGTTCGGTACATCTTCCACCAGGCTTACGGTTACGGTATTCTCTACCAGATTGCCGCGGGAAGTCGCGTAATACAGCGTATAGTCGCCCAGGAATTCTTCGTAATATACGTAGCCTTCGTTCATTTTGCATTCGATCACCGCATCCACTCCCTCATCCGTACAGATAAACGTCTTGCTGTCCGGCACGTACTGAAAATTTTGGAGCTGTACGGAGAATATGTCCAACGGTTCATAAAGCTTAATACCCGTATCGGTGTAAATAAAGGGCAAGTAGGTGTAAATATCCGGATTCGGTTCGTCCGGATGGTTGTACTGTAAAATCTGGTACCCGTTGGCGTCTAAGGTCATGACCACCGTTTCTTGGTCGCCGACCTGTAAATTATAGGTGGCGAAAAGCATTTGGTCGACCAGATCGGCCAGATCGGTCAGGTACTGTTCCCAGGTGGTGTCTTCGGGAAATTTGGTAAACCGGATGACGCTGCTTCTCTTCTTGCCCCGAGTAAGGATTTGGTTTCGGTCCCCGGAATAGTAAACGAATTCAAAATCACCCCCGTAGCCGACTGAAGTGCCGGCGCCACCGGTGACCTGCGGGTCGCACCAATAATGAATCATTTCGTTGTACCCGTCGAAGGACAAGACCGCGCTTTGGCTGCCGTTAATCGAATAGGTACTGGTAAGGACCTGCGAAAAATCCTCCGCCGCCTGAGAGGACAGGCTCACCGTACCGTCCTCGTGAAACCGAGCCAACAGCACATACCCGCCGTAAGGCCGGTTTTCTCCCGGATAATATTCGATAATCCAACCCGCTGGGGAGGAGAGCAACAGTTCGGAAAATTCCTGCTTAACCGCCTCGATTCTTTCGGAGGCCGATGTATCGAACGTCTCGTCGATTTCGATCTTGCAGGAAGGGATCAGCAGACCGGTCAGGGTAATGAGTAATAATAACTTTTTCATACATCCACAATTTATTCGTACATCGAATCGATATCCATCGTACGCAGCTCTTCACACCGGCGTTGTACGATGGCGCGCATATTATCCAGGTCAATATCCCAGTTTTCCTGGAGATATTCGCGGCACATGGAGAGTTTTTTCTGAATAATGGCCCAGCCTTCCTCGCCGGCCAGTTCCCGCCAACTTTCCCAATGAGCGTCGGAGAAGGTAATCCAGATAGCGATCGTTTCCACAAAGTCCTCGTTCGCTTCACTGCTGGCATACGGGGAAACGAAACCCATGGGAGCCACTTCGGCATCCGTGCGGTTGTTCCAATTGCTGCCGATGTAGTCGGCCGCCGAAATGGTTTTGAATTCCGTCGGGTAATCTTTCAATTGGTGCAGGATATGGGCGAATTCGTGATGCATGGTTTTGAATCGCGAACTGCTGCTGATCAACGCATCCACATCGGTCGGATCGATGTTGTTGATATCGTACAGGACGATTTTAATCCCCCCTTCGGCCGTACCCACCGTGTTGGTGGAAGAGTACATGGCCGGAGAACCGATCACCAGGATTTGCTTGGGAAAATAGGCGCGGGTGAAATCCACTCCGGCCACTTCGTCGTAGGCTTAGAGCAAAAGGAACATGATCACCTTGATCCAATCACGGGATTTCTCGTAAGTGGCCGGAATCAGATTGAAGCCCATATTGGTTTCGATATCCTTCCATTTGTACAGGTATTCGATGTTGTACACGGAACGAATATTTTTTTCCAGCCATACGTCCAGTTCGGTGACCTCCTCGTCCGGGTTTTCAAATATGGAATCTCCTTTGATTTTATCCTCCTCGCACGAGAGGAAGATCATACCGGAGATAATCAATGCATATAAAATTCTTTTCATAATCATCGTATTTATTTATATTATCTCGGGTTTTTCTGCATACCGGAACCGTATACTCCGGAGGGAATTTGCACCGCCAGGCGGAGATCCCAGGGTTCCAGGGTAATGTCGGTGGCGTTGTATACGTATTTGACATATCCGATCCCGTAGCGTTTGAGGTCTATGAACCGCCATCCTTGTCCCTGGGTTTCGATCCGACGGGCATGCAGCACGGCATAGAGCATGGTCAGTTGGGTTTCGTCCGCGAAGGTAATTCCGCGGGGGTTGAGTGGTTGACGGATCCATTCTTCGTCGGCGGTGGAATAATAATCCAGGAAATCCTGCAGCACGTATTCATTCCCGGGATTACAGTCTTTGGCTTCGATCCACCAGGAGAGATCCTGCGCCGCCAGTTCGTATTGTTGCTTCATCACATAGGCTTCGGCCCGGACCAGTATCGCCTTGTCCGTGGAGAAGACCGGAATGGTCGTGTGATAGTAGCCGATATTGGTCGCTTCGTCGGTCGTTTCGAAAATATAATTGACCAATCCGCTGTACACATATTGAGTGGAATAACCGGTCCGGTTCCAGTTTTTGAAACCCGCCAGGTAACTGCTTCCCTTGGCCGCCCACGGGCCGGAACTGCGGTAAGTTCCGTTGGTGCAAATGGCCAAGGTATGACCATACCGGTTGTAGTTAGGACTTCCCACCATATACCGTCCCCAGTTGGACATACAAGGCAAAATCAACAGGTTAGCCTGTTCGTCCGGGGTGATGTAGGCCAGGTGAGCATCGGAATTGGAAGTGGCATTGCTCAGCGGCACATGATTACGAAGCACTCCTTTCGGGTTGTCTCCCAGAGCTTTGGTCGCATATTCGATCGCCCGGTCATAATCTCCGTAGTACAGGTATACCTCCGCGGCGAACGCGTAGGCGGCCTTGCGGGTGAAGTGATATTTCGGAACTTTGTAGTTGGAGTCATCCAGCAAAGGAATACCCGCTTCGATATCCGCGAGGATATTCCGGTATACTTCCGCCACATTGGACCGATCGTATTTTTCATGCACCGTCACTTCGGATAGGGTGGAATAGGGAACTCCCAAATCCGTATCGCTGGTCAGGGTATTGTAAGCCTGGCAGAAGGTCTGAACGGCCAAAAAATGGCCGAAAGCCCGGCACAACAATGCCTCTCCTTTTTCAGCCTCGGCCTCTTCCGGATTTTCCAGCATTTCGATGGATTCCAAAGCCAGATTCGCCGTCGCAACGGCCCCATAGAAAGATTCCCACAGGTAGTAGGGGCTGTCCTGTGAAATCGAAGAGGCATCCTCTTTAAACAGGTAATAGTCCGCAATCAAGTCGGCGTTGGAGGCGTACTGCGAACCGTTGTCTTCGTGATTATCGGACATCAGTTCGAAACCCATCATGGGATGGGATGAGGGATAGGCAGAAACCAACAACAACTGGATTTTCTCCTTTGTATCCACTTCGATACGCGAATCGGGCACTTCGTCCAGGAATTTATCGCAGCCGGTGAACCCAAGCGCCATAACCGCTAATACGATATATTTTATTTTCATCATTGCTTATCATTTAAAATCCTAACCGGACGGTGAATGTAAATTGCCGGGCCAACGGAGAGGAGACTCCGCCGGAAGAATAATATTCCGGATCCTGGCCGTTCAGTTTTTTATCGGCATACAACAGGAAAAGATTGGTGGCCGCCACTTTGAGCGATAAATCCCCTCCGAACCATTTTTGGGTTTTTTCGCGCGGGAATTGGTACATGGCCGATATTTCTTTCAACCGAATGAAATCCCCTTTGGCTACCCGGGCATCCGAGTAATTGTAGGCGTTGTAAGCCCGGCGAAGCTGGGAAATCTGGGTGTTTTGCCGGTAGCTGGCGATCACCGGAATATCCGTATACTGTTCGTCTCCCGGAGCCACCCACCGGTTTTTAAAGATTTCGGAATGCGCATCCAGGTCATAGTATTGATTGCTGAATATCGGATTCAATCGGAGCTTATTGCCGAACGCGTAGGTAAAGAAGGCGGTCAGCCGGAAATCACCGATACTGAACGTATTGTTAAGTCCGCCGGTATACGGAGGATCGGAGGGGCCTTCGTATTTGAGCCATTCATAATCGGAGGTAGCTTGGAAATTGATATTTCCGTAATTGGACTGGTCCACCCGCTGGCCGTCTACGGTGAACATGGGAAGTCCGTCATAGTCCAATCCGGCATAGGGAATGGAGAACAATCCGCCCACCGGATAGCCTTCCAGTGAAAAGATGCTGGCGCTGACCAGGCTCATCAGGTAGGCCGCCGAATTGTAGCTTTTGATTTTGTTGGTGGCATAGCTGAAAGTCAGATCGGTATGCCATTTGAATTTCGGATGGTGGATATTTACGGTATGCACGGAAAGTTCGACCCCGTGGGAACTCATGTCGGCAATGTTGGCATAACGCCGGATTTCACCGGTAATACCCTGAGTGAGAACCCGTCCGATCAGATCGTAATTATCCCGTTTGTATACATCCATCGTCGCGGTAATCCGGCCCTCCAGAAAACTGGCGTCCAGCCCGAGGTTGAGTTCGTGCTTTTTTTCATAGGTCAGTTCATGGTTGGCCGAATATTCGATTTCCAATCCGGTTTCATTGACACTCGTACTGGGGCGCCAGGGAGAATAACTTTTGACAATCTGCGTGGAATTGGTCACGTACGAGGGACCGCGGTCGGCCGTCAGACTGTACGACGCCCGGAAAGTCAAGCTGGAGAGGACGTTTCTCCAATTTTCGAAAAATTCTTCTTCGTGAATGTTCCAGGCCCCGGATACATTCCAGGTCGGCAGCCACCGTGCCGAACGCGATTTACCCAGGCGGTTGCTCCCTTCGTAACGGACGGTTCCGTTGACGGTGTACTTGGCCTTGTAGGAATAGGTGGCGGTGGCAAAATAGGCGGCATTTTTATAGATCGAATTGCTCAAGGAAAAATAGTTGTCCCCGTTTTCCTCGAGTTTCTTGAAGGCCAGGTAGTTGGAATAAGCCAGTTCCCCGTAGTTGTAGAGCATTCCCCACCCCTGGAACCAGTCGTTGGTCCGCTTGTTGGAATTGAACTCCAGGCCTCCGTAAGCATTGACAATGTGTACGTTGTTAAAAGTTCTACGCCAGGTAGCCGAAGCGCGAAAGTCGTAAGCCAACTGTTTGTATTCCCGCTTTTCGTAAATCCCTCCCTCTTCCAGGATGGTCACCGGAAGAGAATTGGCGATATCCGGATCGGAATACAGGTATTTGTTGAGGTCGCGAATGGTAGCATCGTCCATAGCCCGGTAAGCCGCCGCAAAATTAGAATCGTCTTTGATGTGGTGCTGCTGCGAAGTGGTATTGTACTTAACCGCTCCCATGACCGAAATATCGAGGTTCGGTATGACCGTCCACTTGATTTCTCCCTGAAATTTGGTATTGACCACATCCGATTGGATGTAGTTGTTTTGCAGTTCGTGAAAGATATTGAACGGGGCATATTCGCGGGTGTAATAGGTATCCGGATCGAGCGTTCGGGAGCTGTTGGTGGCGAAACTGAAGGGGTTGATATCGAAATCTCGCTTGATCTCCCCGTAATACCGCGAAGTGGAACGGGAAATCGACCCGGGCGCATGCTGTTTCCGGTAAGCCAGACTGGAATACATGTTCCATTGCAGGTTAGGCAGGATGTTGTAGCTGGAATTCACGTTGGCCGTATACCGGTCGAATTTACTCTGAGTGTACCATCCCGGGTCGTTGATGTAGTTGAGCGAAAAATAGGTGCTGGATTTTTCCGTACCGTTGGATACGCTGATCGAATGAGACTGCATGACCGCGTTGTCGAACAGCAGATCGAACCAATCGGTATTCCGGTATTCGGCCTGCTGCAGGAATTGGTATTTAGCCGCTGCGGTATTTTCCAATCCGAACTGGCCGGAAGTTTCGTCGTAGGTATTGATCAGCTTATACATTTGCCCGTATACTCCGGAGTTCCGCGCCCGATAGACGTCCGAAAAATTGAGCCACCCTTTTTCTTC
Organism: Rikenellaceae bacterium; assembly: GCA_021203585.1. GTDB lineage: Bacteria > Bacteroidota > Bacteroidia > Bacteroidales > Rikenellaceae > JAJQAW01. The sequence continues at coordinate 1,415 of JAJQAW010000369.1, read as the reverse complement.
CATCTCTTTGTACACGCTCATCTGATCCTGCGAATTCATGATGTCGTAGTCCCGGTAGGAGGGTTTGAGCCGGGTGGTGAATTCTCCCGTATAATTGATTCGGCTGGTTCCCGGCCGTCCTTTTTTGGTCGTCACCACGATCACTCCGGCCATGGCCCGCGCACCGTAAATGGAGGTAGCCGAACCGTCCTTGAGGATTTGAAAGCTCTCGATATCGTCCGCATTCAATCCGGCTACGGCCGAACTGATCAACGTAACGGCATCTCCGGTGGCCAGGTCGTCGGATGAAATTTCGGTCACATTTTCCAGTACGATACCGTCCACGACCCACAGCGGACTGGAACTTCCCAGGATGGAGGTAGCTCCGCGGATCCGGATTTTGGGCGCGGTACCGAACGTGGCGGAGACATTTTGCACCGACACCCCGGCCGATCTCCCTTCCAGGGCGCGGCTGATGTCATGCATCCCGTCCAGTTTGATATCGTCGGCATTCAGAAAGTCCGCTGCCCCGGTAAACAGCCGCTTGTCGATCGTATTCATCCCGGTTACCACAACGGCATCGATGGCTACATCGTCCGTGGCCAGCACAATCCGCATATCCGGTTGCGCGGTGACTTCCCGGGGTTTATAACCCAGAAAATTTACTTGCAGGGTAGCGTCCGGGCCGGGCGCACCGATGGTAAATTTGCCGTCCGGTCCGGTGACCACGCCGTGGGTGGTCCCTTTCACCATTATGGCCGCACCGATAATCGGAGCTCCGCCTTCGTCCACCACAACGCCTGTGATTTCCACAGTCTGGGCGTACAATCCGATCCCCACAAGCAGGGAAAGGAATGTCAGGTAAAATCTTTTCATAGGCATTTCATATAAAATAAAAAATAAGAACAGGAGTGCAGGAACGCTGCACTGTTAAAAAACAATCGTTTACTGAAACATTAAAGGCTAACATACAACACGTTCTATATTTTTTCAAACCGGGGTAATCCTCCGGTTTGTTTTGTTTTTTCCCTCCTCAAAAAACGATTGTTTATTGCTGGCCGGCAATTGTTTTTATCCGGATAAGGTATTGGTATCTTGAATAACTAATTCCCTTTATTTACGAGAGTCTAAGGCCCTTATTTCAATTTTGTCGAAATACGCTCCAAGATTCTTCCCTCGCCCGATCGATCCGAAAATCACCGTCCGCTTCCGGGCAGCGGGATCGAAACCGAGGAATCAAAAAACCGGTAAATGACTCCGGCAACCGTATTTCATTGGATTCGCCATACGCTTTCTTTCGGACTCAGCAAATTGATTATCAAAAATTAAGATCTACAAACGTTTTTTCCCTTCCTTATGGGCTTCCGAAATGTTCGAATTCCGGATAGCTGTTTATAGTGTTCTGCGGGTATGGGTACACGGGGAGTGTGTAGTAT